>NZ_JACJEA010000009.1:0-136279 GCF_014163835.1 Pseudoalteromonas sp. SR43-5 | reverse complement strand
TTTATAAAAATAATAAAACCCAACCCGCAAACGCGGGTTGGGTTTCTACAAAAAAACTAAACTTTATTTTATTGGTGATGGCTGCCCATGTGGGCTTGAGCGTAAATACTGTTTAGGTGCAGTTACTGTAGTGCCAAGCTCTGCAGCTGCATGCCACGGCCAGTGCGGGTTATATAAAATACCACGCGCTAGTGCTACGCCATCGGCTTGCTGCTCGCTAATAATATCTTCGGCTTGTTGCGCCTGTGTAATTAAACCCACCGCTATAACAGGCATTTTAACTGCTTCTTTTATGGCTGTTGCAAACGGTACCTGGAAATTAGGTTTAACTGGTATTTGTTGCTCTGGGCTTAGGCCCGCCGTACTTACATGAATAAAATCACAACCTAGTTCATCAAGCGCTTTACTAAGCACTATCGATTGATCTAAATCCCAGCCACTTTCAACCCAATCGGTTGCCGAAATACGCACACCCACTGCTTTATTACTGGGGAATACCGCTCTTACCGCTTTAAACACATCAAGTAATAAGCGCATTCTGTTTTCTAGGCTGCCACCGTAGTTGTCATCTCGCTTGTTTGAAAGTGGCGACAAAAATTGATGTAACAGGTAACCATGCGCACCATGAAGCTCGATTAAATCAAGGCCGAGTTCATCAGCGCGTTTAGCTGCACTTACAAAATCTTTAATTAGTGAATCTATGTCAGATTGGCTCATTGCTTTTGGCACTGGGCTGTTAGCGTCGTACGCAATTGCCGAAGGTGCGAGCGTTTGCCAGCCATTTACATCATCAGGTGCAATGGCATCGCCACCGTCCCATGGTTTTTCAATCGATGCTTTGCGTCCAGCATGCGCTAACTGAATACCAATAGGCATAGGGCTGTATTGCCTTACTGCTTTTAGGCTTTTGCCTAGTGCTTGCTGGGTTTCGTTATTCCAAAGCCCTAAATCGCCGTAGCTAATACGCCCTTCTGGGTTTACTGCTGTTGCTTCTAAAATAAGTAACCCTGCACCACTTAAACTCAATTGGCCTAAATGAATAGTATGCCAATCACTAGCAGCGCCATTATTGGCTGAATACTGGCACATAGGGGCAATAATAATACGGTTATCTAACGATACTTGCCCAAGTGATAAAGGCGAAAATAGTTGGCTCATTGTTAATCCTTAAAAACACGCACAAAAAAGTGCGGACAAAATAAAAAAGAGAATACGAAGCGGCAATCAAACACGCTCACTCAAAAGCTTATGCAGTCACTTATAATTACGACTATCACTCATAATGGGGATAAAAACACACTTTAATAGTGCTAATAAAAGTATAAGTAATGACATTATGAAATATTAATTTTAATGTAATAATCTGTTTAACGAGCACGTCATAACACCAGCTTTAAAACATGAATGACTATTTACCTTTAAACAAGGGTGTAATTTTTAACCTAACTGTACCTAATTCCACTAAGCTATTGCTTGTATTGCCTATTAACCAAATAAAAACCCTGAAAATAAGCCATATTTATTCTATAAAAGTGAATTAAAATTCAATTTAAATATTCCCAGCTACTTCACTCCCTGATAAACTACTTAACTTAATTTACTAATGTAAAACATTTGAACTGGGGATCACTTTTTATGTTTAAACCAAGCTTGTTAACCTTGGCTATTTCGAGCGCTGTTTCTAGCGTATTTTTATTACCAAATGCCGCTCTTGCTCAAGAAGAAGTTGCCGCTAAAAACAAATCACTCGAAGTAATTGAAGTTACAGCAACAAGGCGCAGCGGCTCTGTGCAAAATGCACCGCTAAATATTACCGCTCTTGATGCAGATATTATGAAAGATCAAAATATCAATGAGCTTGCGGATGTAGCACGCTGGGTACCTGGTTTAACAATTACTGATCAAGGTGGCCGCTCAGGCTCGCCTATTATTGTTCGTGGTTTAAATACAAATTCTTCTGGTCCATCGTCAGATGGCGGCACAGTATCTACTTATATAAACGAAATTCCAGTTTCGGTAGATATGCGCCTAGTAGATATTGAGCGTGTTGAAGTATTAATTGGGCCACAAGGCACCCTTTATGGTGCAGGCACATTAGGCGGTGCAATTCGCTACATGCTTAAACAGCCTGAGCTTGATTTTACATCGCTTGAAGTTTACGGCGACCTGTTTCAAACAAAAGAAAGTGACTCTTTAGGTGGCGAAGGCGGTTTTATATTTAACCTTCCTATTATTGAAGATAAATTAGCAGTACGCGCCAGCTTAAACGTATATGAAGATCCGGGTTTTATCGATTACGGCTACGTAGTACGTGAGCCTGGCGTATCGTTGCCAGATCCAGATTGGAGCGATAGCTCAGCAGTTAGTAACAACCTTAAAAATGTAAAAGACGCCAACGGCGAAACCACCACTACAGGTCGTATTTCTGTTCGCTTTAAACCAAATGAATCGTTTGAAGGTACGCTTAACTACTTTTACCAAAACCAAGACAGCGAAGGCCGCTCGATTGTTCATTACAACAGCCTTAATTCAAACAACGGTTTAAGCGACGTAATAGGTAAATACGAATCGGCTTATCGCTTTGAAGAGCCTCGCGAGAAAAAAGATCAATTACTAAGCCTTGAGCTAAAAGCCGACCTAGGTTTTGCAGAGCTGGTATCGGCTACTGGTATTTCGAGCTTTGATGCCGACGGCCAACGCGACCAAACAGACTTACTTATTCGTCTTGATTACGGCTATGAAGAGTTTCCTTCGTTTTCATCTTTCACGCGTGAGATTGAAGAAGAAGACACCTTCACCCAAGAGCTGCGTTTAGTATCGCAAGGCGATAGTGACTTAAACTGGATTGTTGGTGCGTTTTACAACAAAATAGAAACGGATGCTTCTAGTAAAGAGTTTACGCCTGGCTTTGGTGACTTTGCAGTAGAAAACTTTGGCGCTTCGCAGTCTCGCCCAGATCAACTTGAGTACTTCTCGGTAGATCGTACCGAAATAACAGAATCAGCTTTATTTGGCGAAATAGGCTACCAAGTAACAGAAAAACTAGACGTAACTTTAGGTATGCGTTTATACCAATACGACGTTGAATCTGAGTCAGCTGTAGATTTTCCATTATTTAATACCTTATTTGATGACGCAGCACCTGATGCTATTTCATTAAACTTTGAAAAAAATGAAGCTGACGATAACGGCAGCCTCTTTAAGTTTAATGCTAAATACCAATTCACAAATTCAGTCATGGGCTATGTAACGGTAAGTGAAGGATTTAGAATCGGCGGTTCAAATGGTTTAGCACCGTGTCCTGATCCATTACCAGCTAACCAAGCAGGTTGTGGTAGTCCAGAAGAAATGCTTTACGATGCCGATACAACAACAAACTACGAGTTAGGCTTTAAAAGCACCTGGTTTAGAAGCCAACTTCATTTTAACGCCGCGCTATTTAACGTAGATTGGGATGATGCACAAATTGCGGGCGCTACTGATGTAGGCCAACTACCGTACTTATCTAACGCAGGTAGCGCTAACGCAAAAGGGATTGAAATATCTACCCGTGCCATTTTATCTGACTCGTTTTCAGTTTATGCAACCTATGCTTATACAAAAGCAGAGCTAACATCAGATGCACCATTTTTGTTTAATGCTGATGGTACCGATGGCGCAGAAGACGGCGACCGTTTACCAGGCTCTCCAGAGCATCAGTTCTCAATGGGTGTAAACTATCAAACAGATGTATTTAACGACAAAACGCTTGATATTAACTACGGTTTAACCGCGCAAAGCGATGTAATTACAAGAGTTGGCTTGCATGACAATGGCGAAACACTACCAGGTTACAGCTTAAGTAATATATCAGCTAAATTAACAGCTGATGCATGGTCAACTACCCTATATGTTGATAACCTATTCAACAAATACGCGGTTACATCCGTTCGTCGTTCAGATGCCGATATAACATCAGCTAATGGCGCCGACATACAACGTAACTACGGCCATTACATTAATCGCCCGCTTACGGTGGGTGTTAAATTTAACTACAAATTTGAAATATAGTTTATAGTAATTTTTAAACAATGTTCTAAGGCTCAAATTTATTTGAGCCTTTTTATTTTCTTTCACAAAATAATTACCAAAAACCATGCAGCCAAATTTAAAGCAACTTCATCAAAGCGCAATACACTCCCTAAACCAAGGTAAAATAGAGCAAGCACACAAAGCCCTAGTGGAGTTAGTTACACTCAAACCAGACTTTGCTGATGGGTATTTTTTGCTGGCAATGGTTAATTTAACTGTTGGGCAAATACACAAAGCAATAAAGCTCATCGAAAAAGCCCTCACCCTTGGCCAAAGTATTGAATACACCGCGCAACTTGCTAAATGTTACGCACTTACTGGCGAATTACAAAAAGCAAAAAACACCGCACTATCGGTGCCATTAAAGCAAATAACTAAAGCACTTGATGCCGACACACTCGGCGTTGCACTTACTCAAGCAGGTATTCACGAGCAAGCACTTAACTACTTTGAGCGCGCTATTACACTGTCTACAGCAGCTAACAAAGCTCAACCTCAGTTTTATTATAACTACGGTGTAAGTGCTAAGTTTTTAGGGCTATTTGATAAAGCCCGACACGCTTTTGAAAATGCCATAGCGCTTAACCAGCTGCACCATCAAAGTCATTTTGCATTAAGTGATTTAACTAAAGTAAGTACACAAAACAATCATATTGAACGCTTAAAAAACGTGTTTGAGCAAGTAACAAACCCCGATGCAAAACTGCATATTGGCCATGCTTTAGCTAAAGAGTATCAAGATATTGGTGAGTTTTCAGACGCTTTTAACGCGTTAGAGCAAGGTAAAGTAGTAAAACGTGCTGTACAGCCGTTTGATCATAAAAGCTCAACTGAGTTATTTGAACATATTAAACTCTTAAGTGAACAGCACACACAAGCGCTGACACAAGGTAACCCAACGGCAGAGCCTATTTTTGTATTAGGCATGCCCCGCTCTGGCACCACATTGGTAGAGCGTATTTTATCGAGCCACAGCGACGTGCAGTCAGCCGGTGAACTGCAAGACTTTGGCTTAAGTGTTAAAAGGCTCAGCCAAACACAAACACCCCATGTGCTCGACACTCAAACACTCAGTAAAGCCTACGAGCTTGATTTTAATCAGCTTGGGTCAACCTATTTAAACGCAACACGCGTAATAACAGGCAGCCATAAGCACTTTATAGATAAACTCCCGTTTAACTTTTTTTATATCGACTTAATTACCAAAGCCCTGCCAAACGCTAAAATTATTTGCATGCTACGCGACCCAATGGACACCTGCATTGGTAACTATCGCCAGTTATTTACTATAAATAACCCCTACTACGCGTACTCGCTCGATTTACTCGACACTGCCAAATTTTACAGCCGCTTTTACAAACTCATGCAGCACTTTAGCGCCCTGCATAGCAATATAAAATTAGTAAAATACGAAGAACTAGTCGCCCAGCCCGAGCAGCAAATAAAAGAGCTAGTTAGCTTTTGTAATTTAGAGTGGCAAGCACAGTGTATAGACTTTCACTTAAACACCTCACCGGTCTCTACTGCAAGTAAAGTGCAAGTACGCCAACCACTTAACAACAAAGCAATTGGCCGTTGGAAGGCATTTAAGCCCCATACTGATGAGGCTGAGACCTACTTAAAACAACAAGATATTATAGGATGAAATATCACTTCTATTTTATATAAATTCGCTTAATTAATTTATAGTCAGGTAATTACTTTTTAAAATAAATATAAGCACTGTGACGATCAAACTTACACAGTTGCCAATGCTTACTGACAAATATTGATAGAAAAGGAATAATTTAAATGGAATAAAATTCAGCTAATGTTCCCTTGAAGGGGCCACATAGTGAGTGGTATAGTTACTAAAGGATAAAAATTAAAGAATTAAAATGTTAATATTTAAAGAACTAAACTTAGTAAATATAACAAGGTTAACTAATAGTGTTGGTCACGGTGCTAGGAATGCCCCACTAGATGTTTTAGTACTACAAAGGCTTTTATTAGGTACCACAAAAAAGTATTTCGGTAAAAAAGTACTAAAGCCCGATGGATATTATGGTAGTAAAACTGAAGAGTAACTAAAGCTATTTCAATCCGCTGCATTGGGTAATAAACACCCAAGTAAAAAAGTTATACCTAATGATTTAACTCACAAAGCACTTGTAGCCTCATTAAGTCAGAACTTTCTAAAAAAGCACAAAGAAGCTGCCCTTTTAAATCAAGTTCAAGTTATTGATTATGAACACTTCATTAAAATATATAAAAAGCAGTTCCCTAATGAGCAAGCATTTAATGATCTAAAAAAACTCTTGATTGAGTGTGTAATGGATCCTCACATTACCGATATCCGATGGATTGCTTACATGTTAGCGACAGTAAAACGTGAGTGCGGACGTACCTGGAAACCAATTAAAGAGTGGGGAAAAGGAAAAGGTAAGCTGTAAGGTAGCGTACACGATGTTCCAACTACTTCAACTGTAGAAAAAAACATATATTACGGAAGGGGTTATGTACAATTAACATGGGATTATAATTATAAAAAGGTTGGCGATGCTTTAGGGCTTGGAGATAAGCTCTATATAAATCCAGACCTAGCACTTAATCATAAAATTGCATATGCAATAATGTCTTATGGCATGCGAGAAGGTTTATTTGCTAAAGCGAAGCTAGGCCAATTTATATCAGGTGCAACTTCTAATTATATTGGAGCTAGGAGAATAATTAATGGTCAAGATCACGCTTTAGAGATTGCTAATGACGCTATAATTTTTGAGCGACTATTGAAAGCGTCACGAGGTACATTTGAATTTGAAAAGTTATTATTCTCAACAAATGTAGCGTTAGCTTAATACACATATACTTTTATGGATTAACTCTTGGTGAAATTAAATATGACCTTATTTGTTATGATCTTTTTATTATGCTCGCATGTTAATGCCGCTTCACTCAATGCAGATATTAAGAATAATAAACCCTTAAAAATGCAGATACCCTCTGGTCAAAAGTTGCCTCTAGATTTTGAGCTATTAACTCAAAAAAAGCTTCTTGGCTCACTAAATAAAAACGACAACTGTTCTATCAAAGACGAACATCATAACAATCGATTTGTCTCAGTTTTTAAGCTAAGTTCGGGTGATAAATTGCTTGCATTAGCTTGCAACACTGGAGCATATCAAGACAGTTACTTGACCTATTATGTCAAGACGTTAACTAACATGGCTTACCCCATAACTTGGTCAGAACCTACTTTTATTGATAATAAGTGGGAGCTAAAGCAAACTAATTTAATTACCGGCAGTATTGAAGTTAGTGAAATAGGGAATGAATTAAAGTCTCTGCGCTTATACTCTGCTTTTGGCTCTTGCGGTTATAAGGTCAATTACACCATTTCGTTCCCACAACTGATTAATCTAAAACCTAATTTAATACATGCAGACAACGATTGTGGTAATGGCATTTTAGTTGACGAGTGGCCAGTAATTTCCAATTCAAAATAACATCGCTAGTAATTATATTAAGGTCATATACTAATGTGATAAATGCCCCCAGTATGGGGGATTTATCTTTTTTAAATAGCCGCTTTTATAAACTCATGCAGCACTTTAGCGCCCTGCATAGCAATATAAAATTAGTAAAATACGAAAAACTAGTCGCCCAGCCCGAGCAGCAAATAAAAGAGCTAGTTAGCTTTTGTAATTTAGAATGGCAAGCACAGTGTATAGACTTTCACTTAAACACCGCACCGGTCTCTGCCGCCAGTAAAGTACAAGTACGCCAACCACTTAACAATAAAGCAATCGGCCGTTGGAAAGCATTTAAGCCACATACTAATAAAACAGTGGAGTACCTTTTAAAGCAAGGTATAAATATTGAGTAAACGCTTTATTTTACCGGTAAGAGACGCCAAATAAGAGGCTTTGTGTAAGTGTAGGTCGGATAAGCGAAGCGCCATCCGACACAGTAAAATACCTTGCCAATTATTATCAACATTTTATGTTGTGGAGTGGCGGAGAATGCCAACAGCAGATATTACCTTTCAAAGCCTTTAGTGGGACTGCTAAGCCACCATTGCAGTCATTGAGGTTTAAGTTAAAGAGCCAATAAAACTAACACTTCACTTTGTCATCCATTGCTCTACTATGTATAACCAAAATCAGGATGAAATAAGGCCATACATTTCTGTTATTATGAAAAATCTATTATCCATTCGTTCTTATAGCACAAAACCAACCCGTCACTCACATCACTTTAATCAATTGGTTTTACCTTTACGTGGTGTCATAAATATATGCGTTGGTGATTTCAATGGTAAAGTTGCGCCAAGTGAATGTGTTGTAGTTAAAGCCAATGAAGAGCACTTGTTCACTGCAGATACTGAAGCTAGATTTGTAGTTGTGGACATGAAAAACCTACCCCTAAATATTTCATCTTCTCACTGTATTGTTTTTGCAATTAACTCAGCCCTTAAAAGTTACTTAACCTTTATCGAAAACCAATTAGAAAATAAAGTTAATGCTCAATTAGAACAGGCGATGTTTGAAATGTTCAGTTTACTGCTTGCAGAGCAACCTTTATTGTCAAAAGTAGATAACCGTATTGGTACAGCAATATCCTTCATAGAGCAAAATATTGCAGAGCAACTTCACATTAAACGCCTGGCTGAATCTGCTTTTCTAAGCGAAACGCAGTTTAAGAAACTATTTAAGCAACAAACAAATATGACTGTGATGAAATACGTAACCAAACTTCGTATGGAAAAAGCGCAAGCTTTACTAACACACACAGATTATCCACTATCAATCATTGGTGAAAAAGTAGGCTACAAAGAGCCGTCAGCCTTTAGCCGAAAGTTTTCACAATTCTTTGGCCTACCACCTAATAAATTCAAAAAGTAAACTTAGTCTTTATTGTCAACGATAGCGTCTTAATTGTTAAAAACTCCTTTCATCATTAGCATACAATTTCTGTATTGAAATAATAAAAAACAGGTTTCACTATGCAAAGTCATCACGGAAGTTTTAAAGGTGTAATTGCTATCATTATTGCTAGTTTTTTGTGGGGAACAACAGGCACCGCAGCAAGCTATTCCCCTGATGTGAGTTCGTTTGCAATTGGTGCATTCTCTATGGGAATAGGGGGAGTGCTACTTGTTATTACAGCACGAAAAACGTTATTTATAGATTATAAGCTCATGATTTCACAGCCTAAGGTATTACTTTTAGGTGCCGCTTCTGTCGCTATCTATCCATTAGCATTTTATACTTCAATGCGTTTATCAGGTGTTGCAATTGGCACTGTAGTTTCAATTGCTACGGCACCTTTTTTTGCTGCAATCCTTGAAAGCCTAATTAGTAAAAAAAATATATCACTGGAATGGGTACTGAGTTTTGTTATTGGAGCTATAGGTATTACTTTATTAACGTTAGGTAGAGATCAGAGTAATGATCCTTCATACAGTATTAATCAACAGAGCCTGGGTATTCTTTTGGGGTGTATTGCTGGATTAACCTATGCAGGTTATTCATGGGCAGCAAGGAGTTTAATTGAAAGTGGAGTTCATTCGAAATCGTCAATGTCAGGACTGTTTGGTTGTGCTGCTTTATTGTTACTCCCTTCATTATGGTTTACAGGTGATAACTTATTTTCAAGCGCAACCAATGCATTGGCATCTTTGTATATGGCAGTAATTCCAATGTTTTTAGGGTACTTATTATTTGGTTTTGGCTTGAATTATATAAATGCAAGTAAAGCGACATTAATTACCTTAATAGAACCATTAGTTGCAACTGTTTTAGCCGTTTTCGTTATTGGTGAAAGGTTTAAGATAATTGGTTGGATAGGTGTGGCTTTGGTATCACTATGCCTATTAATGCAAACCATCAAACCTCAAAAGCAATTAAGAGTACCTATTAAATCTATGTAGCTTAAGAGCATTGACAATGCTTTTAAAAGCTTACCATAGGGTATAATTCATTTATATAAAGTAAAAAACATGAACGCTCGTAACGAACGTTCATAAAATGTAATAACCAAGGAGACGAGTATTGACTTCATACATAATAATTTCTCACAGTCTGCCTCACGCTCACAGCCGAACTTCGCTAAAGTGCCATTTATAGTATTTGAATTTAGGTCTAGATTGATGATCGTAAATGCCAGCATAGCTGGTTGTTCAAGTATTTATATTTAGATGACTTATTTGTATCCCCCTAATCTCTGCCATTTAAGATTAGGTTTTTGTATCGCTGATAAAGATGCATATCATGTTCATCACTCTTCTTTATCCAGCAACTCCATTAATCCAACCAGTGCAGCGAAAAGTACAGCCCCTACAGGCCAAATTATCCAAGTTACGCCCCAATCCATAGTCCATAAGCTCCAACCAAGAAAGATAGCGATTAGCAAAGGCCAGTAGAATGCAGCGAGTTTTTCAGCACGTTTTACACGTCTACTCTTTACGGTATCTAGAGGCCCATCTTTTAGAATATTGTTATAAGCCTCGTATTTAGCCGCAACAGGAGACACAATGTATATCCCAGCGGCTATGATGAGCATAAGTACAATTAGCATCATTAGAGTTATACTTGGGCCTCTGAAAAGCATACTAGCAAACATAAGAGGTGCAAAACTGATAATGAACATAAATATACCCAACGATAATCTTCGATTATAGGTAGGTCTGAACTTTGTTAATTTTTCATTGAAAACACCATGTACACCATAGGCTAATTCAAATGCTTCATTATCTATTACCGCTATATCGCTTTCATATTGGTTGGCTCTGAGAAAAAAATTTATTCCCATAGAGACCATAACTACAATACACACAACTCCTATCGCTGCTGCGATATTGCCTGTCAGGTTCAATCGATTGGTTTCAGCCATTGCCAAGAAGAAAAACAAAGGTACTACTGAGCATAAACAAAGTATAACTCCTTTAGTGATTAAGGCTGACACTTCCATCTTATTTTCAATATATTTTGCTGCTTGTTCTAAACTAATTTGAATGATATCAGGCTTTTTATTTTCATCATGAGAATCAAAAGCTTCATTCTCATCTCTTAGTAGAAAGTCAGTAGACACGTCAAAAAGCTCCGCCAGTATAATTATCCTATTTAAATCAGGTATGCTATTAGTGCTTTCCCACTTAGACACTGACTGCCTAGAAACATTCATCTTTTCAGCCAATTCTTCCTGCGACCAACCAACTTGTTTTCTTAATCTGACAATCTTTTCTGCTAAAATCATAAAGTTCATTCCTTCATTTGTTGTTGAGCGGTAAGCATAGAAAGTCAGGTAGTTGCAGACCAGCAAGTCAAGTTGTTAATTTGTCAACCAGCGGTTGCAATTAGGCTAAACAGCTAAATTTAAACATTTTATTTGGTGCTAGCAAGTTAGTTTTTCATTTTGAGAGTCGAACCAAATCAGACATCCTAAATATAACTAAGCTGTCAATCTATGGCAAAATTTCCCCATCAGACAGGTCTTCCAGCCCAAAAGCTTTAAAGGTGCCCGTTTGATCCAATTTTGTCACTCGTTTAGGGAAGAGTTTAGTGTTTAATTGCTAAAACCACCTATAGCATAACTAGGGCATCCATAGTTAAACCACCTCAAAAAAAGAATGTTAGTAATGGGTCGATTTTGTTAACTAACGGTTGCTCGATTTAAGTTGTTAATTTACATTATTATTGATAATTTTCAGTAATTTGACATGATTAATTCATTAGAAATCTGTGTAAAAATTAAATGCTAGCGTCTTCTATACTCACAAAGCGATCTTGAAACCGAATTCATTACTGACTGCTTTAGGCTCAAATGAACATCAAGTGATGGAAGTTCAAAGGCAGCAACGAGCTTACACTAGCCCCTCAAACATGCAGTATATATTGGTTTGAATTACCAATAATCTGTTTATTCTTTTACAAAAACTAATGTCAGCTTTCGGCTAATAGTTAGCTTTAGTAAAGCAGGTTCGAACGTCAGCTATAGAGAAAAATGGATTCCAATTACAAGATGCTTGAGCGGCTGTTAATCGCTCCTAGCCGCCTTTAAAAGTCATTCAAACAAGATTAAATTTTAAAACCCTGTTTTAAAATAGGCATACCCGCCGAAGGGATCTATCGCTAATTCATAATATTTAGTTCAGTTAATCTGAGCGCACCACTACGTTTATTTACTTTAGTGTCGGTTCAACGGTAAATAATGTCGATTCAGATAAACATTAATGAAGCAGGTTAAAAAACTCGCTAAATTCCTTATCAACAAAACGCCAAATACCTATTTTGATAAGGAATATAGTCATGAACATTATTACAAAAACAGTTATAGCACTGAGTTTAACAAGCCACTTTAGTGCGCATGCCATTGACCTGCGAGTCGACAATATTCGTGTATACCAAAGTAATTCGCAAAGCTTTTCTGCGCCGAGTTCGCTTTATATTGACGATGGTAAAATTGTAAACGTTGCCAAAGCGACCGACCCACTACAAAACGCCGATAAAACTATTGATGCCAACAACCAATATGCAATACCAGGTTTAATTGATTTACATGTACATTTGGGTTCATCAGGCAGTAACTTTACTGAGTTTCAGTATTTGCCGGTTAAATCGCACTTTAATTCTAATTTGTATTTAGGCGTAACTAATATTGTTGATTTGTTTTCGTTTGAGCAAACCCTAAACGAAGCCGCTCAATTAAAAGCAGCCCAACTAACCCCTAACCTTTTTTATGCGGGGACTTTGTTTACCAACCCTGGCGGGCATGGCACGCAGTTTGGCGGCCACGCATACGAAATTGCAAAAGATGAAGACATAGCTGCACTATGGAAAAAACATATAAGCACTAAGCCACATGTAACTAAAGCGGTTATTGAAACCTTTGGCGGTGTGGGTAAATCATTAACTGATAGCCAATTAAGCGAGCTAGGTAAACGATCTGCAGCGGCTAATTTACCGTATTTTGTGCATGTTTCTACACTAGGTGATGCTAAACGCGCTATTAAGGCCGGTGCAACGGCTTTAGCGCACGGTATTAATAGCGAAGCGATTGACGATGAGTTTATTACGCTAATGAAACAGCATAATGTAACCTACATTCCTACCCTTGCGGTGTATCATAACCATAGCGATGAAAAGCATAACCATACTATTAGCTCACAAAGCGAGTTACTAAAAACCATTCCCGAAAAGCTTCAAGGGTGTTTGTTTGACAACGTGCCTGCACCTTCAAAATGGAAAGAGCACGCGTGGGAGGAGCGTAAAACCGCTTATGCAAATATACAAAAGCTACATAAAGCTAATATTACTATTGGTACAGGCTCTGATGCCGGAAACCCTTACACGCTACACGGTACTGGGTTACACAACGAACTAGATGCCCTTAAAAAAGCAGGCTTAACAAATGGTGAAATAATTAATGCAGCCACAGTTAACGGTGCACAAGCGATCAATAAAGCAGATAGTATTGGTAAGCTTGCTAAAGGCTTTGAGGCAAGCTTTATACTGCTTAAGCAAAACCCACTTGATGATATAAACCATATTCACACTATCTCAGAGGTTTATAAAGCAGGTATACAAGTAGACCGCCCAGCGCTTATTGCTCAAAACAAAGCCATAAAGCCACAAGGCCCCACTTGTAATGAAGTAATTAAAAGCAGCCAAGCGCAGCATGTTATTGATGATTTTACCGGTGATACACCATGGCAAGCCTTAAGCGACTCGGTAATGGGTGGTCAGTCTGTGGCAACGCTTACCACGCATAAAAATAGCTTAACTATAGATACAACCATTACAAAGCCAACAAGCTTTGGCGCGTGGGCAGGCGCTGAAATAAAATTTACATCACCGGCTGATGCTTCTGCATTTAAAGGCGTGCGCTTAACGTATAAAGGGTCTACCACGCCTTTTGCTTTGTCTGTTTATCATAGTGATGTAAAAGATTGGGATCACTTTAGTGTACTTTTAAAGCCGCGCGATGAATGGACCACGCTTGATATTCCCTTCACTACACTTAAACAATTTGGTTTTGGTAGCCCAGTTACGTGGTCAGCAACAGAATTAACTGGGGTTAACTTAATGTGGCGTAAAATGTCAGGCGCAAGCAATGAGCTATTAAAAAACACATTACAAATCAAAGAGCTAACTTACTTTTGAATGAGTAGCAGTCAAAACACAAAATCATTTGGGTTTTGACTGTTTTTTGATATGGTTTAATCACTTACAAAAAGAAGCACCTATTATGCTCAAACATCCTTTTTATAAATACAGCTTTTTTATTCTACTTATTGTAGATATTGCTTATGCCCTTGGGCTAATAATCGCGAACTCTGCCCCCTTTACTACTGGTAGTGCACTCGCTGCAACTGTGTGGTTCGTAACTTTTTACTGGCTTCCTGTTTGGAGTGCGGCAGCAGTTATTTTTTACCTTCGCAATAAACACATTAACAAAATAGCATTTGAATGGTTAATTGCAGTTGTATTTATGGCACTTGGTAATGTGCTTACCGATATATTACTCACACAGCTTTTTGATGGGCATAAATCGATGGGAGTATTTGTTGTATTTAACGGCTTACTTTGGGGATCGTGTATTTACTTTACCAGTATTTTTATTGAAAATAAAAAACGCGCAACAGCCGAAAAACACGCACTTAAACAAGCCCAACTTGCTACATTACGATATCAACTAAACCCTCACTTTATGTTTAATAGCTTAAATACAATTTCGGCCTATATTCATACAAACCCTGATTTAGCCGATGAAGTACTGCATGAGCTTGCTGATATTTTGAGGTACTCCCTTGAGACCGCCGAGCAACAGCAAATACCTTTACAGCAAGAGCTTACAATAATAGAAAAATACTTAAATATTGAAAAAGCACGCTTTGGCGATAAACTTCAGGTTAATTACCATATTCCCAATAGGCTTAAAGACATATCGCTACCACCGCTACTTATTCAGCCAATTATTGAAAACGCCATTAAACACAACGCCAACCAAACTTCTCTAATACTTAATATAACCCTGAGTGAGCTTCCAAACGGCGTTAAAATACAAATTAGCGATAATGGTAAGGGTTTTTCGAGCGATGTAATAAAGCACGGGCATGGCAATGGTGTAGGGATGAAAAACATACTCAAGCGCGTCAAACAACTTGGTAAAAGTAAGGTACTACTTAGCAATAATAATGGTGCAGTGGTTACGTTGGAGCTAGCACTATGAACAGCAAAAACCAGCAACATACTATTACTAAAATGCGCGTATTATTTGCCGATGACGAGCTTCCCGCTCGCGAAAAATTAAGCCATCAATTAAGTTTAATGGGGCATGTTGAATTGGTGGCTATGGCTACAAATGGCAAAGAGGCTATTACATTAATCAATGAGCTGACCCCTGATGTGGTATTACTTGATATTCAAATGCCTGAAATTAACGGCCTTGAGCTTATTGATTTACTTAACTACCAGCCCATTATTATTTACACAACCGCGTATGACCAATTTGCTATTGAAGCTTTTGAGCACGCCTCAACTGACTACTTACTCAAACCTTTTCCTATTGCTAGGCTAAAAAAAGCTCTCGCCAAAGCGCAGCAGCAACTAGAGCAACAACGTGCACATACCCTAGTCAATCACGAACCCAACGAGCAAACGTTTACATTAACCAAAAACACTATAAATAAGCTCATTAGTAAAAACGGTGAGCGGATATTTTTACTCTCCCCTAGTAATATTAAATTTATTAAATCGGAGCAGGGCAATAGTTTGGCGTGGAATGGCGATACATTTCATCATTTAAGCGATACACTTGATCAGCTTGAGCATGCTTTAGCAGCACATAACTTTGTACGAATCCACCGCAGTTATTTGGTTAATATTGACCACATTAAAGAAATACAGCGCTGGTTTAATGGCAAACTTATGGTGATTGTAAATGACGATATTAAATCTGAACTAAGCACCAGCAGAGCCGGCGCAGATAAGTTAAAGCAATTGCTGCATATTTAACTTATCCAATATGCTACTGGTCGTTACTCGAATACACACTTAAAATAGGGAATTTATAATCGGCAAACGATACAGTTACCGATTGTGTTTCGTTGCCTTTAAAACCGAGTTTAAATTCCATTGGCATAAATCGGCTGCCGTCAGCAAAAAGTGCAAGTAAGTGCTCCTCGCCTAATTCTCGATTGCCCGACGATAAGTTAGTTAGCGTTATAACAGCCCAGCGTTCGCCCTCTTCATTGCTCATTAATACATAATTAACGATTTTAAAATCCCCTTTTTTAGGGGTTATGTTGCTATCGTTTGCAAACGATAAGTGCATGCTATTTGGTACTGCACGGTCAACATTTAGCGCTTTGATAGAGTCGGCTTGGCTTGCCCACGAAAGCACCAATAAAATGATCACTAAGGCTTTCTTCACTGTGAGTTCCTTTTTATTACCTAGTAAAATACCTAGTAAATTACCTAATAAATTACATAACAATAACTGTTTAAATTATATTCGCATTCCATACCTATTATGTAAACAAACAATCATCACAATTTTATCCAGCGCTTTGGCTGCGCCACTACAGACTAAGCGCTCATTCAGTGTGCTTGCGCTACTTTGGGCTAATAACGAGCGATAAGAGTAAATAATTCAAAGCTAACTTAAAGTAAAAATCGCGATTAAACAGGAGTATAAACGTATGGCAAGCACACATAAAAACTCAACAACGGATTTATCTGATCCCAGTAACAGCATTCAAGTAAGAGGCGCACGCGTTCACAACTTGAAAAATGTAGACGTTGATTTACCTCGTAACGCATTGGTTGTTTTTACAGGAATATCGGGCTCTGGAAAATCGTCGCTTGCGTTTGGAACGCTGTTTGCTGAGTCGCAGCACCGCTATCTTGATTCAGTATCGCCTTACGCCCGAAGGTTGATAGATCAAGTTGATGAACCCGATGTTGATTCTATTGAAGGGCTACCGCCTGCCGTTGCTTTGCAGCAGCAACGCGGCGCACCCTCGGTTCGCTCATCCGTTGGCAGCATAACAACTATTTCTAACGCGCTACGCATGCTTTACTCTCGTGCTGGCGATTACCCAGCTGGGCAGAGTATTTTATATGCCGATGCGTTTTCGCCGAATACGCCACAAGGTGCGTGCCCAGAATGCTCAGGAATAGGCCGAGTGTTTGAAGTAACCGAAAAGCTACTTGTGCCAGATGATACAAAAACTATTCGCCAGCGCGCCATTGAAGCGTGGCCACCAGCATGGCAAGGTAAAAACCTAAGCCGTATACTTACCTCGCTTGGTTATGACATAGACACACCTTGGAACAAACTTTCTAAAAAAGCACGGGATTGGATTTTATTTACCGACGAAACACCTAGTGTGCCGGTATACCCAGATTACACCTATGAGCAAACACAAAATGCGATAAAAAATAACGAAGATCCAAGCTACATGGGAACTTTTTCAAGCGCTAAACGCTTTGTTTTACAGTCTTTTGCTACTACCCAAAGCCCGCGTACTAAAAAGCGCGTATCGCAGTTTATGCAAATATCGCAGTGCCCTACTTGCCAAGGTAAAAAATTAAAACAAGCATCGTTAAGTGTTAAATTTGCAGGGCTCGATATTGGCGAGCTATCTCAACTTACATTAAACGAACTTGCTAAAAAATTAAGTAATGCCGCCAGCACCAAAGTAAATAAGAATACAAAAAATCCAGAGCAAGCCATTGTTACGCAGCGCATTGCCAGCGATATACTCACCCGTATTGAAGCACTAACCATGCTTGGTTTAGGGTACTTGTCGCTTGAGCGTACAACGCCAACGCTCTCACCCGGAGAACTACAACGATTGCGACTTGCCACACAAATTCGCTCTAAATTATTTGGGGTGGTTTACGTGCTAGATGAACCTTCAGCGGGTTTACACCCTGCCGACACACAAGCACTTTTAAAAGCGCTCGACGAGTTAATAGCGGCTGGCAATTCTGTATTTGTTGTTGAACACGATGTTAGCGTTGTTAAACATGCCGATTGGATTGTTGATGTAGGCCCTGATGCAGGTGTGCATGGTGGCAACATTATTTACAGCGGCCCTGTTGAAGGGTTAAGCAAAGTAAAAAATTCGCACACTGCCCGCCACCTTTTTGCTAAAAACGCCAGTCAAGAGTCTACTCAAAACAGCGCGCAAAAAAAGGAGCAAAGGCAGCCAAAAGCGTGGTTAAAATTGGCAGATATTGAGCGTAACAACCTTAAAAAACTCAATGCAGAATTTCCACTAGGTGTTATGACAACCGTTACTGGTGTTTCGGGCTCGGGTAAATCAAGCCTAGTAAGCCAAGCGTTAGTAGAACTTGTTTACGAAGCACTTGGGCAAAAAGTAATACCGGAAGCGCCAACCGACGAAGCCGACTTACTCGAACAAGAGCTGCAAACACACACCAGCGGAAAAATCATTGAAGGAATAAATAATATAAGCCGCCTGATTACCGTAAATCAAAAAGCGATTGGCCGTACCCCTCGTTCAAACTTAGCTACCTATACGGGTTTATTTGATCATGTGCGTAAACTATTTGCTTCTACCCAAAAAGCGAAAGAGCGCCGTTACGATGCTGGTCGCTTTTCGTTTAATGTTGCTAAAGGTCGCTGTAAAAACTGTGAAGGCGTTGGCTTTGTGAGTATAGAGCTGCTGTTTTTACCTAGCGTTTATTCACCTTGCCAAGTGTGTCATGGCAAACGTTATAACGAGCAAACACTTGAGGTTACATATCGTGATAAGAACATCAGCGATATTCTAAATTTAACGGTTGAATCGGCATATACCTTTTTTGAAAATGAGCCTGCAATACTGCGATCACTCGATGCACTTATGCAAGTTGGTCTTGGGTATTTACGTTTAGGGCAACCTGCCACTGAGCTTTCGGGCGGTGAAGCCCAGCGTATTAAATTAGCAACCGAGCTGCAACGTACGCAGCGCGGTAACACACTTTATATTCTTGATGAGCCAACTACAGGCCTGCATCCATCCGATGTATCAATGTTAATGGCGCAGCTAAATAAATTAGTAGATGCTGGTAACACCGTTATTATGGTTGAACACGATATGCAAGTAGCCCGCAATAGTGACTGGGTAATTGATGTAGGACCCGGTGCTGGCGAAGAAGGCGGCTTAATTGTAGCGCAAGGGAAACCTACAGAGGTAGCCCAATCTAAAATAAGCCGAACAGCACCTTTTTTGAATCGTGCAATTTAAAGAGCAGGTAAAAACTAAATAACAAAAAAGAGCCAATGGCTCTTTTTTGTTATTAGCTTTTTAAAAAGCGTTCTATTTTAGGTTTTACCGTAACCGACATTATCAGCATTATAGTTAAACCTATTGGTAATGCGGCTAATAACCCTTCAGCCCATCCAGTTACAAATACACGCATATCTGCATAGCCAATATTATTAGTAGCGGTAACAAACGCCATAACCGACTCCATGATCAGCGCCATAAAAACACTAATCACTAAATTACGTTTTAGCTCGCTACTACTAGGCAATAACTTATTAACTAGCTTATGCATTAAGGTCATCATTACAAAACCAACAGGCGCCATAACCAATACTGCACTTATAAATGAGGTAAACCAATCTGCATAAAAATGCTCTGTAACACCCACATTCACATAAGTCATAATGCCAGTTAGAGTACCGCCAATTAAGGTAATAATACTTACCATAACCAGTATTTTATAAATTACAGGTGTTTTTTTAGGCTCAACCATTACTGGGTTTGCTGATACGGGGGTACTCATTTTTGGGCATGCCTTAAGCGTTAAATAGATGACAAAATCAACTATAACAAATTAATTGACAATATCAACCACTTTTTGAGCTAACCAAAAATAAGCCAAATTCCAACTAACCCCATTAAGCTACCCGCAATACGGTTCATCCATTTAATATTATCACCACGGCTTAAAAATAAACGTAAGCTTTTACCGCCTGTTGCGTAAGCTAACATACTTAAAAACTCGGTGGTCATTATAACACCAAGCAATACTAAAAGCTGAGGGGCTACAGCATGCTCAACACTTATAAAGGGTGGCAGTAGTGAAATCATAAACGCCCACCCTTTAGGGTTAGCAATTGCGGTTACAAAACCTTGCGTAAATAACGACTTCCTACTTACGTCACTTGGTTTTGAGGTATCGACCGACATTTTTCCTTTGGCTTGCCACATGTTAACGCCAATATAAATTAAGTACGCACCGCCTACCCACTTTAAAATAGCGAACGCATCTGGGTAATTTAGCATTACGCTTGCAACACCTAATACCGCAGCTATGGCAACACTTGCGACACCTAACAGCTCGCCTATCATCATCCATAATGTGCGGCGCACGCCAATGCTCATACCGAGTGTCATGGCAAGGGTCATACACATACCAGGCGTTATCGACACAAAAAAGAACGTAGGAATAAAAACCGCAAGTGCTGCTACATCAATCATTAATTTACTCTCATGTTAAAAGCAAAAACGCGGCTATAAGTAGCCGCGCTGTTACTTACTCATTTTTATTACTATTGCCCAGCACTTACCACGGGGTCAGTAATAACCTCTACTGGCTCTGCTTTATCATTTAACAAATATTTATCTAGCCACTGCTCTTGTTCCCACAGTACGTGTAATAAGCTTTTACGTGCGCGGTAACCATGTGCTTCATAAGGGAGCATAACTAAGCGAGCGTCTTTACCTAAGCCTTTAAGCGCTGCGTACATGCGCTCACTTTGCATAGGGAAAGTGCCCGAATTAGGGTCTTCTTGGCCGTGGATCATTAGCATTGGCTCGTTAATTTTTTCAGCATGGAAAAACGGCGACATATCAGCGTACACACTTTGTGCTTGCCAAAAATCACGCTCTTCTCCTTGAAAACCAAACGGTGTTAATGTGCGGTTATACGCGCCACTGCGGGCAATACCTGTTTTAAATAAATCGCTATGAGCCAATAAGTTAGCAACCATAAATGCACCATACGAGTGCCCTGCTATGGCAATTTTGTTTTTATCGGCAATGCCTTTTTTAACTAATACATCAACAGCTGCTTGCGCACTTGATACTAACTGCTTTCTAAAGTTATCGTTTGGCTCGCTGCCATCAATACCCACTATTGGCATTTTAGGGTCGTCAAACACGGCAATCCCTTTAGCAAGGTAAGGCATTGGGCCCCAATAACCAATGTAGGTAAACGCATAAGGCGATTCGCGTACTTGCGATGCAACGGCTTTATCTTTGTATTCAAGTGGATAAGCCCACATAAGTACCGGTAACGGGCCTTGTGTTTTATCGTACCCTGGTGGTAAATAAAGCGTGCCCGAAAGCTCAACACCGTCGTCGCGTTTATAACGTAATTGCTCTTTAGTTACGCCTTTAAATGCAGGGTACGGGTGCTCAAATGTCGTTAATTGCGTTAACGTGTCGTTATCTAAATCACGTATAAAAAAGTTAGGTTGCTCAGTTTTAGATTCGCGAATAGTAATAAAGCGCTCACCTTCGTCATCAAGTAGTGAACGAACACGCTCGTAGTATGGCGCTTGTGATTGCCATAAACGCTTGCTGCTATTTGTTTTAACATCGTACCTATCTAAAAACGGCACATTACCTTGCTCTGAAGCACCATTACCGCGCAGGTAAATATAACGCCCGCCTACAATTTTAATTACGTTTGCGCCTAAATCATTGCGCTCGTAAATTGCATTACCTGGGTCTTTGTACGCATCGTTGTAACTACGCTCTGAAAATAGCACGCGGTTTCTGTCGGCATTTCGTGGTTGCACTATGTAAGTACGTACTTGGCGATCGCTAAAGCGCCAGTCTGTCAGCATTGCTACGTTTTCGTTGCCCCACTCCATTCCCGCATAACGGCGCTCTACTTTGGCAAATAATTTGGGCTCGCGTTTAAATGGTGCACGTAAGCTGTAAACATAATCATGATGCTCAACGTCGGTTTTCATGTCGCCGCCATCTTGCGCCTCGGCCCAAATAACTTCAGCGCCTTGATCGGCTCGCCATTCAAAATCACGGCGGCCAGTGCGTACACTGTCGTAACCTTGTGGAATATTATCGGCAAGTGGCTGTTTTGCCAGCTCTGCTAATGCATAGCCGCGCATGCCCCATATTTGCCACGTGCTTGCAAAGCGGCTGTAAGGCACTTGATACGAAAACGGCTTATTAATACCGGCAACTAAAATATTGGTAGAATCAGGTGATACCGAAAACGAT
This sequence comes from Pseudoalteromonas sp. SR43-5, assembly GCF_014163835.1. Taxonomy (NCBI): domain Bacteria; kingdom Pseudomonadati; phylum Pseudomonadota; class Gammaproteobacteria; order Alteromonadales; family Pseudoalteromonadaceae; genus Pseudoalteromonas; species Pseudoalteromonas sp. SR43-5. Next base: position 113,955 of record NZ_JACJEA010000009.1, on the reverse strand, counting down.
TTAAATAAAGAAGGGCTACCTATTGCTTGAGTATTGCCATCAAGCGTTATGTAAGCCAATTGCCCTTGGCCGTAAAACTTAAACTGTGATTCATCAAACGGGCTGGTTAATAAATTTTGGTAAGTACGTGCTGGCGCTTTTTCGCCAGTACTTTGTTGAATAACAGGCACTACATTTTGGCTGTTATTTTCAAGCCTTGGTTTACCAAAATTAACAGCAAGATTTGCAACAATGGCGCTGCTATCTGGCAGCCATTTATATGGCGATGCAGTTAGTACCGAATTTAACGCAGCACTAGTTAACTCTTTTGCTTGTTTGGTTTCAACGCTGTAAAGCCATAAGTTGGCTTGGGTTGGTTGCTCAACAACAAAGGCTAAATATTTACTATTAGATGACCATTTAGGTGAGCGGATAATGCCATTAGGTAAGTTGTTAATGCTAATAACCGACCCGCTTTGAACATGCTTTAGCTCCACGGCACTAAATTTGGCACTCACACGAGAGCGCGAAAAATTAGCGGGGTTTAGCTTAATACCTGCAAGCTTAAGCTCTTCTTTTGCAAGTTCATCAAGGGTTACTACACGTTTGCGCTCAAAAAGCGCTAGCCACTGGCCATCGCTCGATAAGTAACTAGTGGGTGCTAACTTAGCGTCAACCAATGCTGCAAGTTCGGGTGATGGGGTTTGATAGCCCTGCTCGGCGTAACTTGTTGGGACTAATGCCGCACAACAAATAAAGACAACTAACAGCCTAAAAGCGCTCATGTTTTTATCCTTTTGTTATTTTTTACTCTTATAGGCGTATATAAACACGTTTTGCTTTGTTCATAAAGTATTAAGGTAAGTTAAACACCTCTAAAAGGTGACTTAATAGTGCTGATTAAGCTAAACTACAGCGCTATTTATTCACCACTGCGGTACTTAAAATACAATGCATAACAAAGCCAAATCAGTCACCATTTTTGATGTTGCAGAGCGTGCTGGTGTATCAAAATCAACCGTATCCTTGGTACTTACCCAAAGCGATAAAGTGGGCAATAAAAGTAAACAAAAAATACTCAAAGCGATAGATGAGCTAGGGTACGTTTATAATCGTGATGCCGCTGCTATGCGCTCAAAACGCTCTAACTTAGTGGCCATAGTAATAAATGATTTAACTAACCCAGCTATGGCACACCTTGCTACCAGCTTAGAACTTTTGTTAAACGACAATGGCTTACAAGCCATGATTGTAAGCAGTAATAATAGCCTTGAGCTACAAGCAAACGCAGTTAAAAACTTAAAAGAATACAACGCGGCTGCATTTATTATTTGCCCCGTTGCTAATACTTGCCCCAAATGGCTTGATGCGCTCAGCGCGCAACACAAAGTAATTACCTTAATGAGTGAAGTGCCCTTTAGCGCAGCTCCTTGTGTATTACCCGACTATAAAAAAGCCAGCCACGTAGCCAGTATGCATTTACTCGCACAAGGCGTGACAAACATAGCATTTATAAGCAGTGAACTTACTTTAAGTGATTCACAAGCACTGCAAAGTGGCTTTAATACCGCATGCGCGCAGCACAGCATTACACCATTAGCACCCATTGACTGCGCAGTAAACACAGCCCTTAGCGCTAAAAATGCATTTATAGAAGCATATAAACACAACCCCACATTAAACGCAGTGGTGTGTGCAAACGATATTATTGCTCAAGGTGTTATTGCCGCTATTAACTCATTAACTCATCACTCTATTAAAGTAGTGAGTTGCCACCACATTCCTAATAGCGCGGTTATAAATAATCACTTAACCACCGTGGCTATTAGTACAACTGATATAGCTAAGCGGTGCCTTTTAATACTCCAAGAGCTACTACAAAATACAGCCCCGCCAGTAAAAACACTGGTAAATGTAAACTTACAAATTAGAGATTCTAGCCAATGAAAAAAGTGCTGGTAATTGGCTACGTATGGCCAGAGCCAAATTCGTCTGCTGCGGGAACGCACATGATGTCGTTATTAAATGCATTTAGAGCGCAAAACTGGGACGTTGAATTTGCAACGCCCGCGCAGCGCACCGACCACATGGTAAACCTTGACGACTTTGGTATAACCAGCCAAAGCATTGCACTAAACTGCGATAGCTTTGACGAATACGTTAAAGCTTATAACCCAGACATAGTCATGTTTGACCGTTTTATGATGGAAGAACAATTTGGCTGGCGCGTCGATAAACATTGCCCAAATGTCATTAAAATATTAGATACCGAAGATTTACAATGTTTGCGTAACGCTCGCCACGAAGCCTTTAAAGGTGAGCGCGAGTTTACAACCAGCGATTTACACTCAGACATAGCAAAACGAGAAATTGCCGCTATTTTACGCTGCGACCTAAGCTTAATTATTTCAAGTTATGAAATGAGCCTGCTAAACAGCGTATTTAAAATAGAGCCAAGCTTATTACACCATTTACCATTTATGGTCGATTTAAGCTCACTGCCTACAAGTACAAAAACGTTTGAGCAGCGCCAGCACTTTATGACCATAGGTAACTTTAGACACGCACCAAACTGGGATGCTGTACTTTACTTACAAAAAATATGGCCACTTATTCGCAAGCAACTCCCAAAAGCAGAACTACATATTTATGGCTCCTACCCACCACCAAAAGCCACGGCACTAAATAACCCTAAAACAGGGTTTTTAATAAAAGGCTGGGCCGATAATGCGTTTGATGTAATGCAAAGCGCACGCGTATGTTTAGCACCACTTCGTTTTGGTGCAGGCATTAAAGGTAAATTACTTGAAGCCATGATTATGCAAACACCCAGCGTTACCACCTATATTGGTGCAGAGGGCATGCATAACGATTTACCATGGCCTGGTAAAATAGCCAACACCGCCGACGATTTTGCCAATGCTGCTGTTGAAATGTACACCAATCAAAGTGACTTTGAACAAGCGCAGCAAGATGGCAACACGCTCCTTAATACGCTTTACGATAAAGCACAATTGAGTACGGTGTTAATTAAAAAAATCGATTCAATAAGTAGCGATTTAGAGGCTCATCGCGAAAAAAACTTTACAGGCCAAATGCTCAAACATCATACAATGCGCAGCACTCAATACATGTCGCAATGGATAGCTGAAAAAAATAAAAAATTAGATTAAAAATGACTAGACACACACCAATTAGTGTTTAAAATCGCGCCCATCAAACGTGGGCAGTTTTAGCTGTATTGTCTATATTTTTAGCTTAGTTATCGCAATATTTGGTCCAAAAAGATTTGAAAACTGCAACCTTTACAGAAAAACGCAAATTTATCGTTAAATTGGGTAAAATGCTTCACAAGTATGGTACGCCTGCTTACCGCCTAGAAGCCCACCTAATGGAAGTGGCTACATATTTAGGACTTAAATCGTCGTTTGTTATGTCGCCAACTTCGGTAACGTTTGTTATTTGGACTGATGGCCACGAAGACGAGTACACCCATGTTGCGCGTGTAGACCCTGGCGATCACGATTTAGGCTCACTTGCCGACACCGACGACCTTGTAAACCAAATGCTTGACGACAAGCTAACTTTACAAGAAGTTGACGCCCAGCTAGATGCTATCTACGACATGCCAAACCCATACAATAAACTTGTTACGGGCGTTGCGTTTGCAACTTCTGGTGGTGCGTTTGCAATGTTAATGGGTACTAGCTGGACTGATGTTATTTGGTCATCGCTTCTTACTTTAGTTGTTTATTTGTTTGTGCTTTGGTCGGGACGCTCAAAACGCGTAGCCCATATGCTTGAGCCATTGGTAGCCATAATATCGGCAATACTTGCCTGTGCAGTAAGCGTGTATATAACACCTGAAATAAACATACGCTTGGTGGTACTTTCGGCCATTATTGTATTTATACCAGGTTTAGCACTTGCGCTTGGCTTAGCAGAGCTTGCAGCGCGGCATTTAGTGTCGGGTACAGCAAGAGTCATGGACTCGTTTATGCTGTTATTTAAACTCTATTTTGGCGGTTTTATTGGCATAGGCATTGGCTTTGCACTCTTTGGGCAAGCTGACTTTGTACAACCTGAACCATTACCAAAGTGGACAGCATGGCTCGCCATATTTTTACTTTGTAGCAGCTTAATCGTTATTTTTAGAACCAAACTTAAGCACGCTGTTTGGTCTATTGCATCAGGCTTTATAGCGTATGGCACCAGTATTGGCTCGGCTATGTACCTTGATTACACGTTAGGTACGTTTGTGGGTGCTTTATCGGTAGGTATATTTAGTAACTTGTTTAACCGTGTTGCTAATGCGCCGGCTTCTATTGTGGCCATGCAAGGCTTAATTGTATTAGTACCAGGTAGCAAAACCTATATTGGCTTAAACTCACTCATTGAAGGCCAAGACTTTATATACGCAGAGCATATAGGCCAGCAAACGTTTTTAATATTTATGTCGCTTGTTGCAGGGCTAATATTTGCAAACGTAGCCCTACCGCCTAAAAAGAGTTTGTAACTGATACTGAGCGCTCGCTTTACTTTAATTGAGTAAAGCGAGTAAAACATTAAACTAAAAACAACTACCAAGTAGCAATTGAGGCCAATGCTAAATGTTTTAGCTCATTACATTGCACTTGAGTCAAACTCAAAAACCTCATAGTGATTCCAACGTAAAAACAGTTCAGCGCTTTCTAAATAACCTAAACTCTGGATAATATATCTATCTCAAGCAGCTATTTTCAGCGCTAACTGCGTTGAATTTACTTGCAATAGGCTAGATATTTGCGTATTCACTGGTGCGTAAACTGCTTTGCTGAGCTTGAATAAGCCATAAAACAGCCAGCGACAGTAAAACCGATTTCCATTTCATTATTGCTCCGTTCCCTCTATGAGTAGAGGTATTTTATGCGTGTTTTTATTAATTTAATGATAAACCATATATTATTTTCTATTTCGGTTCAATCACTTACAAACAGCAGCCCTAGCTTATTAATAATAAAAGATGATAGTGAGGATTATTACTTGGCACTTCCCTATTGAGCTAAAATACTCAATAGGGAAGTAACTAACTAGCGTGACCAGTTAGTTTTGGCAAGCTCTACAATCTCGTTTCCTTTGCCGTTTATCAGCGCCTTCATCATGTAAACACTAAAGCCTTTTGCTTGCTCTAATTTGATTTGCGGCGGCATTGAAAGCTCTTGTTTTGCAGTATCGACTTCTAAAACAACAGGTCCTGAGTGGTTCATCATCTCGTTCATTGCCGATGGTAATTTTTCAGGGTCGTCCACATGAATCCCTTTTAAGCCGCAGGCCTGTGCAATGTTAGCAAAACTTGGGTTTTCTAAATCGGTATCGCTTGATAAAAACCCACTGGCTTTCATTTCCATAGCCACAAAACTAAGTGAGCGATTATTATAAACAACAATCTTTATTGGTAAATTAAGCTGCTTAAGTGAGATTAAATCCCCCATTAACATCGAAAAGCCACCATCACCACACATTGCAATGACTTGGCGGTCTCTATCAACAGATTGAACCCCCATTGCCTGCGACATCGCATTTGCCATAGAGCCATGATTAAACGAGCCAATTAAGCGACGCTTACCATTCATTGATAAATAACGCGCAGCCCACACTGTTGGCGTACCTACGTCACAAGTAAAAACAGCATCGTCAGTCGCTTGCTCGTTGAGTAAACGTGTTAGGTATTGCGGATGAATTAAATTTTGCGAGGTTTTGCCACTGGCAAGTTCATCAAGATCTTGTCGAGACTCTTTGTAATTTTTAACACATTTTTGTAAGTGCGAACTTGTCCGTTCACCTTTAATATAATCAAGCAGTGTGGTCACTGAATTTTTAGTATCCCCTAACACGCCACAGTCAATTTGCACGTGTCGCCCGAGTGACGCAGCCTGATTATCAATTTGTAATATGGTGGTATTTTCGGGATAAAAAGCACGATAAGGGAAACTAGTACCAATCATTAATAACGTATCGGCTTCTTGCATTGCATGATAGCCCGATGCAAAACCAATAAATCCGGTCATACCAACATCGTAAGGATTATCGTATTCAATAAATTCTTTACCGCGCATGGCATGCACAATTGGCGCTTGTAATTTTTCGGCTAGCGCAACAATTTCGTCGTGGGCATCCTTACAACCAGCACCACACAATAAGGTTACTTTTTTACTTTTATTAAGATGAGTCGCCATCGCTTCAATATCAGATAAAGCGGGGGTATAAGTTGCTGGCTTTGGGACGTTCCATTTTGGCTTAATAGCTTTAGGCATATCTTTTAATGCAATGTCGCCAGGTAGCACAAGTACACTCACGCCTTTGTTTAGTATTGCTTGTCGCATTGCTGTTTCTAGCAGGTACGGCATTTGCTCAGGGCTCGACACCATTTCACAATACACACTGCATTCTTTAAATAATTCTTGCGGATGGGTTTCTTGAAAATAACTACTACCAATTTCAGATGAAGGAATATGTGCGGCAATTGCTAATACTGGTACATTATTACGCTGACAATCAAATAAGCCATTAATTAAATGAAGGTTACCTGGCCCGCAAGAACCCGCACACACCGCAAGCTCGCCTGATAAATGGGCTTCGCCACCAGCTGCAAATGCGGCAACTTCTTCATGTCGCGTACCTAGCCATTCAATTGTTCCCATTTTTCGCAGACTTTCACTAATGCCGTTAAGTGAATCGCCAGTTACTCCCCAAATACGTTTTACGCCAGCTTGTTCAAGGGTTTTAGTGATAAAACTTGCGATATTTTGACTCATAATATAGAACTCCTAAATATTCAGTTATTCTGTAAATTGATTTTTCGCCTCTAATCTATCAAGTAAGTCATCGTTTCGAAATGCGCTCAATTATTGAGAATCGATAAGCCTAAATATTTTGATAATGATAGATATATTGCTACCGAGACTTTACTAACAAACGATACTCCTAGGTTTGCTACGCCCTCATACTGATACACAAAACATGAATGTCCGCTTTAAAGTGTTTATGAATATGCGGATGCGAGATTTTTAGTGGCTTAACTATGAATATGTTATTATGCGCTCAATTATTTTACTGAATGCTTTTCTCTTACTTCTATGTCAAATTCTGCTTCTTGCTTTACATTATTTTCTCAAAATATTGATTCTCTCGCGCTTCCTGAAAAGTTTACTTTCCCTTTTTATTACGAGCCGCAACCATTAGCTGTAGCAGCCACAAAACAATTACAGCAACAACTTGAAACGTTAACGCATTTAAAAGCAGAAAATGCCGGTAAAATGTTTGGGGTTTTAGTGGTGCAAAATGCTAAGCAACAATTAGGCTTTTTAAGTGCTTATTCGGGGCAAATTGAAGGTGATAAAGCCAATATTAGCTTTGTACCGCCAGTTTCTAGCATGCAACTGCAAGACGATAGCTATTTAGCTCAAAGTAAAATAATTAACGATATTAATGCTCAAATTGAGCAATTAGAAAATAGCGAACAACTACATGAAGTTAATAGCAAACTTGATGATGCAACACAAAGCTACCAGCAAGCACTATTAGCCCAACAGGCAGTAATGCAAGCCGGTCGCCAGCAACGAAAAATACAACGTACAGAAGGCGAATTAGAGCTTAGCGAAAGTGATTTTGAGCAGTTAAAAAATAAGCTTGCAGGGCAAAGTATCGTAGAAAAAAAGCAACTGCTGGCACTTAAAGCCTATTGGCAAAATATAATCGAGTCACTGGAGCAAACACACATCAATATTTCTGATGAAATTGCTCATTTAAAAAAACGCCGTAAAACGCTTTCTAAAAGCTTACAAAAAAAGCTATTTGCACAGTACCAATTTTTAAATGCAAATGGAGAAACTACAGACTTAAATGCCATATTTGCAGCACTGCCTGAGCACACTCCTCCTTCGGGTGCTGGCGATTGTGCTGCGCCTAAATTATTACAATACGCCTATAAGCATGGTTTAAAACCACTTGCTATGGCTGAGTTTTGGTGGGGAGCTGCACCTAAATCAGCAATTAGGCAACATAAAAACTACTACCCTTCTTGTTACAGTAAATGCCAACCAATACTTGGGCACATGCTAAAGGGTTTAGATGTTGAAGATAACCCGCTACTTATCAACCCAGCTCAGGGTAAAGATTTAAATATTGTTTATAAAGATGACGACTTACTTGTGGTAAATAAGCCAGCTGAGTTTTTATCTGTGCCTGGCGTAAATATTGAAGACTCAGTTTATATGCGAATCAAAACGCAGTTTCCAGAGGCATCAGGCCCACTAATTGTGCACAGGTTAGATATGTCGACTTCTGGGTTATTGATGATTGCACTTAATAAACGCGTGCACAAAGCACTGCAAAAGCAATTTATTGACCGCACTATAGATAAACGTTATGTCGCATTAGTTAATGGTAACGTAGCTGAGGATAGCGGAGTAATTGATTTACCCTTAGTGCTCGACTTTGATGATAAACCGCGCCAAATGGTGTGTTACACACACGGTAAGCCATCACTTACTACCTGGCAGGTTTTAGAGCGTAACAACAATATTACCCGATTACAGTTATACCCTAAAACAGGGCGAACTCATCAATTAAGAGTGCATTGTGCGCACAGCTTAGGTTTAAACATGCCAATTATAGGCGACACACATTACGGGCAAAAAGCCGAACGATTACATTTACATGCAGAATACTTAGCATTTACTCACCCTATTACGCTTAAACGATTAGAGTTTGAAGTAGCCGCTGATTTTTAATAAAACACATAACTACAGCGACTATATTATATAATGTGTTTGTTTTTATTAATTAAATTGATATCGTTTGTGGTCTTATTTTTTCAATGAGAAGTATAAAAAAACTGTTCAAACCCAAGTTTATTAAGCACTGTGAATAAGTATTTCAATAATAAAAATAAATCAGCAAAGGATTAACATGGCTAACAATACACAAATAAAGATTTTAGGTAATACTTTATGGGCAAAGTATATTGTTCTCCTTTTATTTTTACTTTTTAGTAAACTTGCCTCTGCTAATGGCGATTCATTAAATGCAACTTCACATGCGCTAGACTTTGACACGACTCAAACTCTCATCAATAACATAAAACTAAATGAATTAGACTATCTTCAAAATGGAGACAAACTCACTCAAGCGTTTAAAATAAGCAAAGATCAAAATTGGGAAAAGCTTCATCTAGAAGCGGCCGCTTTGTATGCGGAGTTACTTTTTAGACAAGAAAAATACACAGCGTTAAATACTCACTTATCCTATTACTTAAAGAACAAAGAGTTACCAAACCAAAAAAGTGTATATTTATTATTTCTCGAATCACAACTCAAGTCTCTAGCGAGGGATGCAAACCCAGCTCCAGCACACACGCTAGCCACAAAATTAGAAGAGAGCTTGCAACAGCATTCAACTAAAGAAAAAATCATTATTTTACGAGCACTTGCTTACTATTACACCGATACAGATGCATTGAAAAAGACCCTAAATGTTGCACTAGAGGGGTTAGAATTAGCATTAAAAGATGACGACTCAGCATCTCAGGGATACTTTTTTAGAAAAATAGCCGATGCATATAATTATCTAAACGAAAAAGACAAAGCCGTATATTATGCAAAAAAAGCGGTTGCGGCATATGAGCAAACACAAGATGGGCTTTTTACCTCAAAAGCATATTGGAGTTTAGGCAATGTATTGCTGGAGATAAAAAAACCTAAAGATGCCTTAATATACCTAGACAAAGCATTGCTCTATTTCAAAAAAGTTAATATGCAAAAAGGCTTAACCTTTGCTCAGTACTCAATTGCTAGCATTGAGTACTTACAAGCAAACTACGATAAAGCTTTAACTTTAACTAAAGAGAACATTGAGCTTGCTCGTTCTGCAGGTGTACACGACATGCAACTCGCATCGCTCATTTTGTTAGCTGACATATATATAAAACTAGATTTACTTGATCAAGCAAATGAAGCAAACGATGAGGTATTTTTAAACTTAGATAAATTCAGCCGCAGTATTTATAAAGCCGATTTTTTAAGTAAACGCTATGAGCTAAAGCGACGCCTCAACTACACTGACGAGGCTTTTGAAGCAATTGAACAAAAGCTTCTTTATACAAAAAAACACTACGAAGCTACCAGTGAAAGTAATATAAAAACACTACAGGTACAGTTTGAAGTAAAAGAAAAAGAAGAAAAAATACAGCAACTAGAGTACGCAAAAGACATTAGTGAACTACAAGCTAAAGAAGAGTACCAACAAAAAATAATTTGGCGACTTAGCGCTGCTATAGCGTTTATTTTAGTGATTGCTTCATTATTTTTATTTTATCGGCAAGCTCGACAACGTCAAAAATATCACGATATTTCATTAACAGATTATCTAACAAATAGCCCTAATCGCAGAGGAATAATGCGCGCCGCAGAAGCAAAGCTTGATGAAGGTAAAATGACGATAGCAATTGTTGACTTAGACTACTTTAAAAAAGTTAACGACCAATTTGGTCACGATGTTGGAGATTTAGTTCTTATTTCCTTTGTAAAGGCTGCAAAAGAAACACTAAGTGGTGATCATCAGTTTGGCCGCTACGGCGGCGAAGAATGGTTGTTTGCACTAAATTCGGTTGACGAACTAGCTATTCGAGATATCTTTGACCAGCTCGCCACTAGATTTACCGAGCATTGTAGTAATATAAAAGACCTTCCTAGTGATACAAAAATCACTTTTAGTGTGGGAGCCTCTGTAAGTAGCCCTTTAAAAAGCACACTAGATGTTCTTATTAAGCATGCAGATAAATTACTTTATAAAGCAAAAGAAAACGGAAGAAACCAAGTCGTGGTTGATTAAATAAACACAGCTAAAAGTATTGGCTCATTTACTTGACTAAAGTCCGTCTAAAACCATTTGTTTAATTTTATGTGCTTTTACAAAATGATCTAATTTATGGGTGTGTATCCACCAAGTAGCAGCATCCATAAGTAGCTCTGGATCGTCGTTTTTATTGGCAAAAAATGCATAAAAAGAAAGCCCTACATTTTCGCCTTTAACTGCTATTTTTTTATCGCACACGGTAATTATTTTTGCTCTTAGTTCTTCCCTCATACATACCTTATTTAATTATATTTTTACTATTAAAATACGCCATTTAAAAAGCTAACGATTAGCTGTAAAAGGCTTCTATCAACCAAGCCATGATTCTCAAGCTCTTTATTAGGCGTATTTACTTTTGCAGCTTTGCATTCATTATCTAGTGTCTCATTTTTACGTGTATCGGTTTCGTATGCAATATCTGCTTGTTCCATACATTTTGCCGAGCCTGCGTAAGGCTGCGCCGCACAAGCGCTTAGTAATAAAAAAAGTGGAATTGCTATCAATAATTGCTTCATAACTAATCCTATTTTTACGCAACTTATTTACTTTAAATTACAGTTGCAAGTTAGCCTATTTACTTTTCTACCACCATTACAAAAAATTCAAAAAAGAACGTACCGATGGCATCAAAAAAAGTGTTATTTTTTTCATCCTTTTTAATTTGTGCGCTAATGCATTGATTGTAAACCTGTGAGCTTGTTTGAGCGCCATTTCGATCAACCATTTCAGCCTCTTCAATGCATAAGTTAGGGTCAGAACGCGGGGCTGTACTACATGCACTCAGTAAAGCGCACAGCAATAATGCGGCGACGGGGCTTTTTATGTTCATCCTTAAACTATCCTATTAAGTTAACGTGCTACCTGCATTTATGTGTGAGAGTAATATATAGGTTGTACCCAAATAACACTGACACTTTATCACTGCAATAAAATAAACAACCAGTAAATATTTGTAAGGTTCTGTAGGAATTTATACTCACTTTTATAATTGAACTGCGCGAAAGCCTGAAATTATTGCATTCATATCACTGTAAAATTTACAGTGATCGCAGCCAAAGAATAAAAAGTTAAATTAAATTTATTAAAATACAATAACTTAATATTTGGCATTTAGTTTGCTAGTTAATGATATAAGCAAATAAATTGTAAAAGGACTAGTTATGAATATTTTTGAAGCACTACGTCATGACCATGACAAACAACGAGAATTGGTAGATGCGCTTATTCAAACACACGGCGACACAGAGCAGCGCCACACGCTAATGGATGAGCTAAAAACAGAATTAGAAAATCACGCAAAATTTGAAGAACGTTACTTTTATAACCCACTTATGTTTGATGACTTAACTCATGAAAAAGCGCGCCACAGCGTAGCTGAACATCACGAAATTGATGAATTAATTGAACAACTTGAAGATACCGAAATGAGCTCGTCTGCATGGTTAGTTGCAGCTAAAAAGCTACACCATTTGGTACATCATCATTTAAGTGAAGAAGAACACGAAGTGTTTCAATTAGCGGGTAAAGCACTTACCGAAGGGCAAAAAGAGAGCCTTGCTGAGCAATACAACGACGCAATGCATTAGTTGCATAACATGCAAACCGACTTCCACACACTCCCTGTGTACTTATTGGTTATAAGCCTTATGGCTTATAACCAATTTTTTTGCATGTACTTTATTACTTTACAGTAAATTTCACGTCTTGGTCGCGTAATAAGTAAAGTGCAAAACACGCAGCCCACATTGGCCATGCAGTAAAGAATAATAAGTTATTAAAGCCATCTATGTACTGGTTGTAAGAAGAAAGCGTAGATAAGCCATGCATTACAAAAATGATACCGTACGTTATACGCTTTTTAATACCTGCTAAAAATGCTAAAACAAGCACTAACTGCACCGCACCAATAATGTAAGCCACTATATCTGTAGAGCCACTAATACCGTAAAAATGTTCAAAAATACGTGCGCTATGCCCAGGATTAACAAACTTATCGAATGTCCACATAACCATTACAATAAACACGCCTAAACGCAAAGATAAAAGTGACCACTGCAAACGGTTTTGCACATCAGAATTCATTGAACCTGTCATAAAATTTCCTTAAATGAATATTAATAAACGTAGAAGTAACCTAGACCGTATAAGTTGTTTTTTATTTCAAAAATTTTTAATTAAATTCATTAGTTAAGCCATGCAGTACTAAAAGTGAAGCTTATTTAAGTAATTTAAAAAATGCTGCATAAAAGTTAACTCTTTTAAAATGTTAGCAGGTTGAAAGTAGTCTATAATTAAAAATTCTATTAAAAGCATATATTTACATTCACTCTAGTACAATCGCTGTATTAATATTTTATCAACTAATAAAACAATACTACTTAATTACCATCTTTATAATGCATCTGTTTTGTTATGTTCTAAAAAACAAAAAGAATCAAAATTTTACTGAAAGTTATTTTTAATCCTTTCGGTCTTTATCGCCAACAACATTTTAACCGTAGAGAGAAAACGTTTGAAACACGCATATTTAGCACTTTCCCTAGCCACCATATTAAATACACCACTTAATGCTTTTGCAGCCGAAGAATCAAAAACAGCAAAAGAAGGCGCAATTGAGCGTATTGAGGTGGCAGGCCAAGTTATTAGATCTCAAGGTCTTTCGGTTAAAAATGCCACTGTAGACGGCCCTTTTGGCGACAACTTAGCTCTACGAGATATAGCCCGATCAGTAACACCAATTTCAAGCGAGTTAATAGAACAACTCAATATTACGACTTTACAAGACGTACTTGCAGTAAGCCCTAATACCTATTCAGCCAGTGGTTTTGGGGCACCAAGTTTACCTACTATTCGTGGGCAACTAGGTGAGCTTTTCCAAGATGGTACACGCCGCCAAGCAGGTAATAATGGCTTTGGTGTGCCGTTATCGTTCAACTCTATAGAACAAATAGATGTAGTAAAAGGCGCGCCACCGGTATTATTTGGTTCAAGCCAACGCAACGGTGGTTTTGTAAACTTACATTCTAAAAAAGCATCAACTGACGACAGTAAAGGCAAAGCAACGGTATCTGCAGGACGATGGGATCAGTACAGTGTTTTAGTTGATTACAGTGCACCTATAGTAAAAGACAAAGTAGGTTTTAGAGTAAGCGCTGAACACATTGATAACGGCAGTTACTACGACTTTTCGGGCACGAAAAGCGACAGCCTATTTGCAGCACTTAGGATGTTACCTGATGACAAGAGCAGCTGGGATATTAACTTTGAGTTATACCAAGTTGAATTTACCGATAACGCAGGTATTAACCGCCCTACTCAAGCGCTAATAGATAATGGTCTTTATATTACCGGCCAAGGCGTGCAAGTAAATGGCAGTACAGTTCCAGCGGCAGGTTCTATTGTTTCACCTACTGGGCAAGTAAAAATAGACCGTAGTACAGTACTTACCGACCCTGACAATCAAAACGAAGCCACTACTTATTTACTACACAGTATTTATAAGCGTGAACTTTCAAACAACGCATCAATAAAAAACATTACGTATTTTCAGCACTTACAACGCGAAGAAATTGCACAAAATAGCTTTGTTGAAATTATAGATGGTGCCGATACCGCGCAGAACCGTACCGAACTGACTTACCAATGGAGCAACGAACAGCAAACAATTTTTGCTTTTGATGTGCGTTACAACCGCGTGCTAGGCTACAGCCAATTTACAACAGAAGCCGACCTACCTATTGATTTAACTGGCCCAATTTCAAATCGCCGCATTCCTTTAACTGATGCACAACAAGCGCGTTTAATTGAAATTAGTCCAGGTGTATTTGTATCCCCTGGTGGTCAGTACGATATTAATAACGATGGCAGCGGCGACTTTAACTTATCAGACACTACCGATTCGCGCTCATGGCAAACGGGTTTTGCTATTCAGCAAGATTCAGATTGGACAGATAAGTTTCATACAAGTGTTGGCTACCGCATTGATTTTTATGACGTAGACGCGCACGACCCAATAGCACCAGAGGGTGAAATTGCAGCGAGCGATAGCATTAACGATAAGCTACATTCGGGGCAAGTAAGCTTTAATTACCGATTAAATGGTGATTACACCACTTATGGTGCAGCAAGTTACAACGAAGCCACATCAAATAGCATGGCTAGCGGCACGTCTCTTGGTGGCGACAACACGATTAGCGCGCAAAACTTTTCAACCGAAAATACCTTAGTTGAATTCGGTTTAAAATACGCACCAACCGACAGTGATTGGTACGCCGATGGTGCAGTGTTTAGCCAACGTCGTAGTTTACGTAATCGCGATGGTAGTAATACCGGCATTCGTACTACCGGCTTTGAAAGCCAAGTATTCTATGATGCTTACCCTTATTGGTTAAGTGCCGGCTACAGCTATATTGACG
Organism: Pseudoalteromonas sp. SR43-5; assembly: GCF_014163835.1. NCBI lineage: Bacteria > Pseudomonadati > Pseudomonadota > Gammaproteobacteria > Alteromonadales > Pseudoalteromonadaceae > Pseudoalteromonas > Pseudoalteromonas sp. SR43-5. The sequence goes on along the minus strand of NZ_JACJEA010000009.1, from coordinate 98,668 downwards.
CTCGCTACGATAATTCTGCAAGTAGCCAAGATTCAGCGCAAGTAGCAGATGCATTTGACAACTCACGTCCAGATATTATTGCAGGTACCAGTGTTGGCGCACCTAGCTTTACCGCGTTTGCACCTTCAAACCGCCAAGTTCAGGGCATCCCTGAGCAATCTTTCAGCTTTAACGGAAATTATTCAATTAATTCGAAATGGCAAACGGGTTTTTCAGGTCTATATACAAAGAGTTACCCATTAGACTTTTTGGCGACAGTAAAAATTCGTGATCAGTACACCCTAAACGTAAATACTAGCTATGCTTTTACGCCTAATACCAAGTTACGATTAGATGTGAACAACGTGACGAATCAAAAAAACTGGCGCCCAGTATTTGAAGGCGGTTACTTTGGTGCAACTTTAGCTTTTCCTGAGTTGCCAATTAACGCCAAGTTAACCCTTACGCATAGTTTTTAAGAGAGAGAACATGATTAAAAAAATATTTCTATTATTGATTGCAGCGGCCGCCGTCGGCCTGTTCTTTCATTTTGACTTACACCAACTACTTACGCTTGATGGCTTAAAAGGATCGATGGATCAGTTTAACCAATACAAAGAGCAGTCACCGTTACTCGTTATTGGTGGGTTCTTTTTACTATACGTAGTAGTAACTGCTCTCTCTTTACCAGGCGCCGCTATTTTAACACTTGCCGCAGGTGCATTGTTTGGCTTAGTTGAAGGCTTATTGGTTGCATCTTTTGCCTCAACTATTGGCGCAACACTTGCCTTTTTAGTATCGCGTTACTTACTACGTGACACTATTAAACAACGTTTTCCTGAGCGATTAGCCGCCATTGATGCAGGCGTTGAAAGAGAAGGTGGATTTTACTTATTTACGCTTAGATTAGTGCCGGTGTTTCCGTTCTTTTTAATCAACTTACTAATGGGTGTTACTTCAATAAAGTCTTGGACTTACTACTGGGTAAGCCAAGCAGGTATGCTCGCCGGTACATTTGTATTTGTTAACGCAGGTACACAACTGGCGCAAATAGAAAGCTTATCTGGAATTTTATCATTCAACTTAATCTTATCATTCGCTTTATTGGGTATATTCCCATTCATTGCAAAAGGAATCTTAAACGTGTTTAAAAAGCGTCGCGTATACAAAAACTACACTAAGCCTAAAAAATTCGACCGTAACATGATTGTTATTGGCGCAGGCGCAGGTGGTTTGGTAACAAGTTATATAGCCGCTGCTGTTAAAGCAAAAGTAACCCTTATTGAAGCGGGCGAAATGGGCGGTGACTGTTTAAACTATGGTTGTGTTCCAAGTAAAGCAGTCATTAAAAGCGCTAAAATTGCAGAACAAATTCGCCATGGTGAAAACTACGGCCTAGAAAATGCGACACCGCAGTTTTCGTTCAAAAAAGTAATGGCACGTGTACACATAGTAATTGCCGATGTAGCACCACACGACAGTGTTGAGCGTTACACTGACTTAGGCGTAGATGTTGTAAAAGGCTACGGTAAATTAATAGACCCGTGGACTGTAGAAATTAAACTTAACGATGGCGGCACGCAAACACTAACCGCTCGTACTATTGTGATTGCCACTGGCGCGCGCCCATTTGTACCGCCACTACCTGGTATTGAAGAAACTGGCTATGTAACAAGCGATACGTTGTGGAATAAATTTGCAGAGCTAGATGAGGCACCTAAAAAACTTGTAGTACTTGGTGGTGGTCCAATTGGTAGCGAATTAGCACAAAGCTTTGCACGTTTAGGTTCAAGTGTTACGCAAATTGAAATGGCGGAGCGCATCATGATCAAAGAAGATCTTGAAGTGTCTACTTTTGCTCACGAAGCGTTAACCGAAAGTGGCGTTAATATTTTAACATCGCACCAAGCACTACGGTGTGAAGCTCGCGATGGTAAAAAATATATTGTTGTTAAACATAACGACAAAGAAATAGATATTGAATACGACGAGCTATTATGTGCCGTTGGTAGAAGTGCACGCCTTAAAGGTTACGGTCTTGAAGAGCTAGGCATTGAAACAAACCGCACAGTAGTAACTAACGAATACCTAGAAACACTTTACCCAAATATTTTTGCAGCAGGCGACATTGTAGGTCCATACCAGTTTACACATGTGGCAGCCCATCAGGGTTGGTACGCAGCGGTAAATGGCTTATTTGGTCACCTTAAAAAGTTTAAAGTAGATTACCGTGTTATTCCGTGGACTACGTTTATTGACCCAGAAGTAGCACGTGTTGGCTTAAACGAGCAAGACGCAAAAGACAAAGGCATAGATTACGAAATCACTCGTTTTGAATTTGAAGAGCTAGACCGTGCAATTACCGACAGCGCCACTAAAGGCTTTATTAAAGTGATTACACCCAAAGGCAAAGACAAAATATTGGGTGTTACCGTAGTATCTGAACACGCTGGCGATTTAATTGCTGAGTTTGTACTGGCAATGAAACACGGTTTAGGCCTTAACAAAATACTCGGTACTATACACAGCTACCCTACTTGGGCTGAAGGTAACAAATACGCAGCAGGTGAGTGGAAACGCGCTCATGCACCTGAAAAAGTGCTTAACTTGCTTGAAAAATACCACACTTGGCGTCGAGGTTAATTATGTTTAAAACACCTCTAAAAGCATTGCTACTTGGTTCGGCTTTAGTTGTAACATCGTTTGCAACGTCATTTTCGGCCCAAGCCCAAAACATGCACGATAGCTGGAATGCATTGTTAAATAAGCATGTTGTCGCTATTAATCATAATCACAGTACTGAGGTTGATTACGCTGCTATAAAACGTGAGCATGCACAGCTAAAAACGTATTTAGATTCGTTAACGGCTGTAACGCAAAGCGAATTTGACGCGTGGAAAAAGCCTAAGCAACTCGCTTTTTTAATCAATGCTTATAATGCGTGGACTGTTGAACTTATATTGACTAAGTACCCTGATATTAAGTCAATTAAAGACTTAGGGAGCTTTTTTAGCTCACCATGGAGTAAAGAGTTTGTGCCATTACTTGGCAAAACTCGCAGCCTTGATGATATAGAGCATGGTTTAATACGTGGCAGCGGTAAATACAACGACCCACGTATTCACTTTGCAGTAAATTGCGCGAGTATTGGTTGCCCAGCGCTTCGAGAAGAGGCCTATACAGCCACTGATTTAGAGAGCCAATTGCAAGAGCAAACAGTGCGCTTTTTATCAGATATGACACGCAATATGGCTCAAGAAAATACGCTAAGCGTGTCTTCAATATTTAAATGGTACGGCGATGACTTTGAAAAAGGCTTTAGAGGTGCAAACACGCTACAGCAGTTTTTCTTGCAGTACAGCGATGCGCTTAAACTGATACCCGCTCAGCAAAAAGCACTTAAAAATGATGACATGAAAGTTAAATTTTTAGACTACAACTGGGATTTAAATGTTCGCCATTAAGTTTTGGCAAACACTGGCGCGATACAGCTTTTGCTGTGTCGCGTTTTGCGTTTGTACAATCGCAAATTTAGCTGCTTTTTCGAGCACTGCGTTTGCTAATACCGTTATTAACTCAAATAATAAAAGTAATTTAGTAATAAACACACAACAGGGATCTCGCTGGCAACAAGTTCAAGCACTTGGTAGCAATCAAGATGTGTACTTTTATGCATGGGGTGGCGACGCGCAAATAAATGCTTATATTCAATGGGCAGCGCAGCAAGTTAAAACTAAGTACAACATTAACCTGGTACATGTAAAATTAAGTGACACCAGCGAAGCAGTAAGCCGTGTACTTGCCGAAAAATCAGCAAATAATAACAACCAAGGCAGCGTAGATTTAATGTGGATCAACGGAGCTAACTTTGCCACCATGAGTGAACACTCTCTGCTTTTAAAGCAATGGGCGAATAAACTCCCCTACTTTGCATTAACCGATCCGGCTAATAACCCTGCTGTAACATTTGATTTTGGTTTACCTACCAATGGGATGGAGGCGCCATGGGGGCAAGCGTCACTTACGTTTTATTACGACAGCATTGCAATAAATGGTAAGGCAAACAATAAATTGCCGACGACATTAAACGAATTATTAAACTGGAGCGCACAAAACCCTGGCCGCTTTAGTTACCCAAAGCCGCCTGACTTTTTAGGTATGAGCTTTTTAAAATACGCCTTAGTTGTGCTGCATAAGCACAGCAGCGAAAACATTAAAGCGCAGCTAAACCAACCAGCTACAACTAAAAATACGGCGCAAGTGTTAAATCCACTGTGGGACTTTTTAGATAAACTACACCCAACTCTTTGGCGTGGTGGCACTCATTTTATGCAAAGTGGTGCTCAAATGCGCCGCCTTGTGGACGATACAGAGCTGAGTTTAGCCTTTACTTTTTCAGCACCTGAAGTACCGGCAGCTGTAAAACGCTATGATTTACCAAACAGCATTCGCAGTTACGCAATGAGTGATGGCAGTTTAAGTAATACCCATTTTGTGGCAATCCCTTACAATGCAAGCCACCAGCAAAGTGCGCAATTAGTGGCTAATTTTTTACTCAGCCCTGAGGCGCAAGCCCAAAAACAAAAAGCGCATATATGGGGCGATAAAAGCGTACTTATTCAATCAACGTTAACGCCCGATCAGCAAACCTTATTTAAAACAGCTAAACCACATCCAAGTGCACTGCCTTTAAACAGTATTAAACGCACATTGAGCGAACCTCATCCAAGCTGGGTAAACGCCATTATGCAAGGTTGGCAAACCCGTTATGGAGTAAGCCAATGAGCGTTATTTCAAAAAGTGTACCGATTAATACCAAAGCAACAACGCAGTGCAGCACCGATATGTTTACGCGCATTGTAAAATTTAGTCCGCGATTTTTACTCGCTTTACTTATACTACCCGTACTTGGTGGCTTAATTAGCGTCTTGCTGCCTGCCTTTGGTTATGCGCCCGTACTTGAGCAAACAACGTTTAGCTTGCAAGGTTTTAATGCCCTTTGGCAAACACCAGGCCTTACTCAAATGGTTACCTTAAGCGTTGCAACGGGCTTAATAAGTACTCTGCTTGCATTTATCATTACCTTAATGATTTTAGCTGCGTTTTTTAATAGCCCTTGGCTTAACCGAATTCAGCGTTTATTGAGCCCTATATTAGTGATACCTCATGCCGCAGCGGCTATTGCAGTAGGGTTTTTAATTGCCCCTTCAGGTATGATTTCACGCTTAGCGTCGCCTTGGTTAAGCGGCTGGGAACTTGCGCAAAACGGCATGTTTCCGCATGATTCATTCGGTATTAGTATTATTTTAGGCTTAACACTAAAAGAGCTTCCCTTTTTATTACTAATGGCACTGGGCGTACTTGCTCAACCTGAGCTTGGCAAAAAATTACGCCAGCAACATAAGGTTGCGCTTAACTTGGGTTATTGCCCAATGACCGCCTTTTTTAAAGTAATACTGCCAAGCCTTTATCCGCTGCTGCGTTTGCCCCTTTTAGCCGTGCTTGCCTATGCAAGTGCCAGTGTAGAAATGCCACTCATTTTAGGCCCAAATACACCACCCACGTTAGCAGTTGCAATAATGCATTGGTTTAACGATGTTGATTTAAACCTGCGCATTAAAGCCTCAGCGGGCGCTTTATTACAACTGGCTGTTACAGGTGGGTTATTAGCCCTTTGGCTTGGCGCAGAAAAGGCCGTAAAAGTGCTATTTAGCGACTCCCTCACTAATGGAGTGCGCGAATACGGTGGATTTTATTGGCAAAAAATAACGGTCGTACTCACCACATTAGTAATTAGCTTTATACTATTGTCGCTTATTGGTTTAGTTATGTGGTCGGTTGCAGGCTTTTGGCGCTTTCCAGATGCAATGCCTGAGCAATTTACACTACTGCATTTTAAAAGTGCGCTAATGCAAATGAGCAGCCCGCTTTTTAATACCCTAGCAATCGGCTTAGTAACCACATTATTTGCCATTATTCTTACTTTATTGTGTTTAGAATCAGAGCAGTTGAGTGATAAACCTATTTCTCGTTTTACCAGTTTAATTATTTACTTACCGTTATTAGTACCCAGTATTGCCTTTTTGTTTGGGCTAGTATGGATACAACAATTGGTAAATAACCAAGCTGCATTTTTTAATGTGGTACTTACGCATTTACTGTTTGTGTTGCCTTATGTGTTTTTGTCACTTGCGAGCAGTTATAGGCGCTTAGACCCTCGTTTTGCTCATGTTGCAGCAAGCCTAGGCGCAGCGCCGTGCAAGGTGTTTTTTAAAGTAAAACTACCTCAGTTGTTTGCTCCTATTTTAATTGCAGCCGCACTGGGCTTAGCAATTAGTTTTGGACAATACCTCCCCACGCTTTTAGCTGGCGGCGGGCGCATAGCCACAGTAACAACCGAAGCCGTTACGCTTGCCAATGGCGCAAGCAGACGCACCAGTGCCGTGTACGCTATTATGCAAATGGCGTTGCCGCTTATTGGATTTATACTGGCATGGGGTTTACCTAAATATTTTTTCAAAAGTGCACGTGCTTAAAAGTACGCGAGTTTAAAAGTGCACATATTTAAAGCACCCATGTTTAACACTATCAGGGTTAAGGTTTTTTAATGCAGTCATCGTTACAAATTAAAAATTGTCAGCTTTATCGCCAAAATGAGCTGTTACTTAGCTTAAACGAGCAAGTTAATGGCGGTGAAATTCTGACTATTATGGGCCCATCAGGCAGTGGTAAATCAAGCTTATTGAATTGGCTTACGGGTACTTTACCAAGTAGCTTTAAGGCCAATGGAGAGGTGTGGCTTAATGGTCAAAATATCGATAACACCCCTCCACACTTGCGCCATATTGGAGTGCTTTATCAAGACGCTTTATTGTTTTCCCATTTAACTGTTGCTGGTAACATTGCCTTTGCAATGCCAAAAGGCAATAAAAAACAACGCCTTGAAAAAATAGAACACGCACTTGAGCAAGTAGGTCTTAAAGATATGGGCAATCGCCACCCCGATAACCTCTCGGGCGGGCAACAAGCCCGTGTTGCATTATTACGTATGCTGCTGAGCGAACCTAAAGCCATTTTACTCGACGAACCCTTTAGCAAACTCGACACCCAACTGCGTGTTGATACACGCGAACTCGTGTTTAGCCAAATACGCGATCATAAGCTACCTGCAATTATGGTAACTCATGACCATAGCGACGCCGACGCTGCAAATGGCAAACTCATTACTTTAAGTAGCGCACTTTAAATACATAGCTTTAAACGCATAAGGCAATAAACATGCTAGACAAATTTATCACCCCTGTCATTAAGCCTCTTTTAACACCTGTGGTTATGCTTATGCATAAACGCGGCATAACCGCCGATCAGCTAACCGTAGTTGGCTTTTTAGTTGGCTTATTAGCCGTGCCATTACTGGCGTTTGAAATGTGGTACGGCGCATTAGTGGCCATTGCTTTAAATCGAATTTTAGATGGACTTGATGGCGCATTAGCACGTTATGCAAACCAAAGTTCAAGCGCGGGTGGCTTTTTAGATATCACACTCGACTTTTTATTTTACGCGGCTATTCCGCTTGGCTTTATTTTGGCAAACCCTGAGCAAAACGCGATAGCGGGCTCGTTATTACTTGCCACTTTTATTGGTACGGGCTCAAGCTTTTTAGCTTTTGCGATTGCCGCCGAAAAATTTAAACTCGAAAAACCGCAATTTAAATACAAAAGCTTTTACTACTTAAATGGCTTAACCGAAGGCACTGAAACAATAGCGCTATTTATTGCATTTTGTATTTGGCCGCAGCACTTTGCTGTTATGGCGAGCATTTTTGCTATTGCATGTGGCATAACTATTTTTACCCGTATACATGGCGGTTATCACACGCTTAAGCAACAAGAAGCCGATGCTAACAAAGCAGCTGAAAACGTGCCTAACAGTGCAAATTCTGAGGTAATAGATGACTAATGAAGTATGGTGGCGACTCGGCTGCTTTTTTAGCATTTTAATTATAATGATGCTGCTTGAATGGCAAAAACCTGCTCGCCAAGCACCTATTAAAAGCAGTACACGTTGGTTTGCTAATTTTGGATTAGTGTTTGCTTCATCAGTTATTGCGCGCTTAGTGGTCCCTATTGGGTTAACCGCTGTTGCACTTTACAATCAAGAGCACGGCATTGGCTTATTTAATCAAATAGCCCTACCAAGCAGTTTAATTATTATATTGAGCATACTTTTACTCGATATATTAATTTATTGGCAGCATAGATTATTTCATCAAGTGCCTATTTTATGGCGCTTGCACCGTGTACACCACGCCGATGCACATGTTGATACAAGTACGGGCTTGCGCTTTCACCCTATCGAAATTGTGCTGAGCATACTTATAAAACTCATTGCAGTAACAGCTCTTGGCGTACCTGCCATTGCGGTACTTATATTTGAAATAGCACTTAATGGTTTAGCATTATTTAATCATGCAAATATACGCCTACCTAATGCCATTGAAAAACCACTGCGTTTAATACTAATGACGCAAATTTTGCATCGAATTCACCATAGCCAAGTGGTTAGTGAAACCAACTCAAACTATGGTTTTAGTGTAATTTGGTGGGATAAATTATTTGGTAGCTATAAAGATAAAGCAAAAAAAGCCGACGCAGATATAAATATTGGCTTAAAAGAATACCCAAGCCAAAAGCAAAATGCCTCGCTTTGGGGTTTATTGATCATGCCATTTAAAAATAAGTAAACCGCGTACATTCTCGGATTAGTCATATATTTAATAGGCTCTTATTAAAGAGTCTATTATGAATTAAGTAACACTAAAACGCCTCTTACCGTAAACTAATTGTAAATAAAATAAACAAATATGTTGACCATTTGCGTACTCCACAATATCATTTGTAAGCGCTTACAAAACACAATCTAAAATGTAAGCGCTTACAGCACGAAAAACAAAGCTCAAAAAACAATTAATCTGACAATAATCTGTTGAAACCGGGGTTCAGTTATGAACATTGAAACAACGCACATTACACGTTTACTTGCCGCTATCTCTTTAGTTACGTTAGCTGGCTGTGGTGGTGACTCTGCCACTAAATCAAATTTTGAAAATGTAGATGCCTCTGAGCCAGTATCAGATTGGCAAATGGTTTGGAGCGACGAGTTTGAAGGCTCAGCCATTGATACAAACAAATGGAACTATGAATTAAACTGCGATGGCGGTGGTAACAACGAGAAACAGTGTTACACCGACAGTGAGCAAAATGCATTTATTGCAGACGGTGTGTTAAACATTGTTGCCCTACCCGCTGAAGAAGGTGCAGAAAAACCTTACACTTCAGCGCGCTTAAATACGCGTTACAACGCCGACTTTACATATGGTCGCTTTGAAGTGCGCGCCAAACTTCCATCAGGACAAGGTAGCTGGCCAGCATTTTGGATGCTGCCAACTGATGAAGTTTACGGCACTTGGCCTCGTTCTGGCGAAATAGATGTTTTAGAATCAGTAAACCTTAAAACACCAGATGAAGATGGCGGTATAGAGTCTAGTATCCATGGCACACTTCATTACGGACGTGCGTGGCCAGATAACAGCTACACAGGGCAAGAATACAAATTCCCTGAAGATACTAATCCAGCAGATGATTTCCACACGTATGCTGTTGAATGGCAAGAAGGTGAAATTCGCTGGTACGTAAACGGTTACCTTTATGCAACTCAGCGTCAATCAGAAGTTCGTACTAATGCAAGTGGTGAGGCTGTAGGCCTAAAACATCGTGGTTGGTTTGCAGAATACTTTGAACAAGGTTCTGGCGAACTTACAACGCATTGGGATAGCGCACCATTTGATAAAGACTTTCACTTATTGCTAAACCTAGCAGTAGGCGGTGACTGGCCTGAAAACGTAAATGATTTAGGTATAGACGCTAGCGCATTTGAAAACGGCCAAACCTTTGCTATTGATTACGTACGTGTTTATCAATGTGCATCAAACCCTGAAACAGGTAAAGGCTGTGAAACTATTCGCCCAGGTTACAATAGCTTAGACGATGCGTTGCTTGAAGGCGATGCACCAATTCCTAGTCCACCTTCGACAGGCATTGCAACACCACTAACTATTTTTGGTGAATCATTTAATCCAAATTGGCCTGCATGGGATTGTTGTGGTGGTTCTACTCCCGCTATTGTTGCAGATGAAACCCAAGGTGATGTAGTTGAATTTGTAGTAGGTGCAGAACCCACTGTAATGGGCTTTATTAGCCGTGAGATTTTTATTACTGACGAAGCAGGAAAAGCCAGCCCGTTTGATGCATCTCCAATGCTGGATGAAGGTTACGTTCGCTTTAAAATGAAAGTAACAAATGCACCAGGCACAGCTGATGCAGCTTGGCTTGTAAAACTTGAAAGTAATGAAGGTTCTAGCGCAGTAGAAATGCCGATTACAGACAGTGTTGAAGGCGTAAGCCCTGTTGTTGGCCAATGGCAAACTTATACATTTTTACTAAAAGATTTAGATGCTGCAGATTTAGATATTAGCGCAATTGATGTGATCATGGTGTTTCCAGCATGGGGCGCAGGTGAAGGCGCTGTTTATTTAATTGACGATGTTGAGATTACTCAAGATAACTTAGGCGTATCACCTGAGCTTACTATTTTTGAAAATGAGCAAAATCTAGCATGGCCAATGTGGGATTGTTGTGGTGGCTCAACCCCAGTTGAAGCCATGGATGATGAAGAACATGGTCTAACCGCAGAATTTAGCATTGGTGCAGAGCCTACTGTAATGGGCTTTAATAGCCGCACATCGTCAGGAGGCGCAGGCGAATCGTTTGATGCTAGTAGCATTTTAGATGAAGGTGTTATTCAATTTGATTTAAAAGTAACCTCAGCGCCTAGCGATCCAGCTACACCGTGGTTGTTTAAAGTTGAGTCAAATGAAGGTGACTCTGCAGTAGAGCTTGAATTAACGGCAAGTGTTGAAGGCGAAGCACCAGTTACTGGCGAGTGGCAAACATATACATTTAAACTCTCTGATCTTGCAGCTGCTGGCTTAGATGTAAGTACTATAGATGTATTAATGATTTTCCCAGCATGGGGTGCAGGTGAAGGCTCTGTTTACCGTGTAGATAACGTTAAAATTTATAATCCAAATGCAGCGCCAGCTGCAACGGGTGAGCTTACTGTATTTAAAGATGCAGCGGCCGAGCAATGGAGTATTTGGGATTGTTGTGGTGGCTCTACACCAACAACAGAAACCGATGATGACGCGCATGGCGCAGTAGCGCAATTTAGCATTGGTTCTACTGCTACAGTAATGGGCTTTATAGCTGATGAAGACGTATCGTTTGATGCCTCTGCAATACTTGAAAATGGTGTAGTTCAATTTGATATGAAAGTTGTATCAGCCCCTTCAAATATTGATGCTCAGTGGCTATTTAAAATTGAATCAATTGGTACATCAAGCGCAGTAGAGCTTGCTTTATCAAGCAGTGTTGAAGGCCAAGCACCTGTAACGGGCGAATGGCAAACATACACCTTCCCTCTTCAGCAATTGTTTGATGCAGGCTTAGACATTAGCGCATTAAACGTAATTATGGTTTTTCCTAGCTGGGACATGGGCGATGGCGCGCTTTACCGTATAGATAACGTGATTATTGCAAATCCATAAAACACACACCAATGGGCGCTTAGCGCCTATTGCTACACAACAACATTTTATAAAGCAGAGCTATTATGAACACATTCAATTTTAAAAAAAGCCAACTTGCGGCTTCTGTGTCTCTCATCATTGCTGCGAGCACATTAAACACAGCTATCGCTGCAGAAGCAGACATATCAGCAAAGCCTGATGTAGAAATTATTGAAGTAAAAGGTATTCGTGGTTCACTTATTCGTTCTATGGATATGAAACGCGACTCTTCGGGTATTGTAGATGCTATCTCGTCTGAAGAAATGGGTAAATTCCCAGATACAAACTTAGCAGAATCATTACAGCGTATTACCGGTGTATCGGTAAGCCGCGCTAACGGTGAAGGTAGCCAAATTACAGTACGTGGTTTTGGTCCAGAGTTTAACTTGATTACCTTAAATGGCCGCCAAATGCCGGGCACAGGTTATACACGCTCGTATAACCTTGAAAACGTTGCCTCTGAAGGCGTAAGTGCGCTTGAAGTGTTTAAAACAGCTCGTGCAGACGTGCCAAGCGGTGGCTTAGGTGCAACGGTTAATATTTCTACTGCGCGACCTTTTCAAAAGCCAGGTCAAAATTTTTCAGCAACCGTTAAAGCAAACCACGACTCGTCGAACGAAGCTGGCGATGACGTAACACCAGAGTTTTCTACTGTTTACAGCAATACCTTTGTAGATGACACTTTTGGTTTCGGTTTTTCATTTTCGCACCAAGAGCGTGACTTTCAAAAACAAAGTGCCAATATTCAAGGCTGGCAGGCAAACGTAGACTTACCTGAATTAGATAGCAGCAACGTCGTTGATAACCGCACAGACCCTGCAGGTAACTACTACTTCCCTAAAGACATGAATTACTCTATTGAAGATGTAGAACGTGAACGTACAAACGGACAAGTTACCTTTCAATATGCACCGGTAGATGGCTTTGTAGCAACACTTGATTACACCGCAAGTAAAGCTGTAACAGGTTCTCAAAGTATTGGTTGGGGTATTTGGAACGACTTTGGTAGCAATATTAATGGCTACGAGCTTGATGAAAATGGTACGGCTGTTTATGCTGATATTAGCGGTAACGATGCCTCGTTTACAGCCAACAAAGGCACTACAGAAGTAAAAGCCCGCTCTCTTGGTTTAAACCTAGATTGGGAAATTAGCGACACGTGGCACGTAGAGCTTGATTACCACGACTCTAAAAACGAAACCGATAACGGCGCCGACAACGGGCTGGGAAGTGCAGGCCAAGTAATTTTAGGGTCTGATCAGCTAGCTAATAAAATTTATGATTACCGCACGGGCGAAGTACCTAGTGCACAAGTTAATTGGTTAAATGGCACAAGTGAATTAACGCCTGGCGAAATTGATTCAAACTTTAGTCAGTTTACTCACTCGCCGGGTGAATCAAACATTGAACAATTACAGCTACACACAACATGGTATAACGAAAGCTATGACATTGGTTTAGTTAAAGTTAAATTTGGCGCATCACGTACAGAACAAAACACAGGTGGTTACACCGCTTGGAGTGGTTTAGTAGGTGGCCCAGGTTTTAACCCATCATATACAGAAATATTCCCAGACGGCATGTTTACCCGTCACGATACATCGGGCCTTTTAGATCAATTTGAAGGGGGCGGCAGTGACTTACAACCTGGTTACTACTATACCTACGATTTTGACGAAGCTGTTGCGCGCCAAATTGCTTACTTAACAGCTGATGTGACAGGCGGCGATGCATACGCCGCAAATGCATATATGGATGGTATTGACAGCGAAAGCTACGTAGAAGAAATCACTAATAGCTTTTATGTTCAATCAAGCTGGGAGTTTGACGTAAGTAACTACTACGTAAAAGTAAATGCAGGCCTACGCTATGAGCAAACAGACGTAACCAGTACTGTACGTCAACGCGTTGAAGATCAAGTTAACTGGATAAGCGCTTCAGAGTGGATCATGCAATACGCTGCGGGCGGCGATGATAACTTCTTAGAACAACAAGGTGATTACGATGTTTTACTACCTTCAATCGACGTAAGTGTTGATTTAACTGAAGACGTAGTAGCTCGCGTATCTTGGGGTAAAACAATGTCGCGTGCACCACTAGGTAATTTAGCCGGTGGCCGTAGTTTAACAGGCAGCCCAAAACCAGGTTCTCGCACAGGTAGCCAAGGTAATACAAACTTATTGCCGTTTGAATCAACAAACCTTGATTTATCACTTGAGTATTACTACGCAGAAGGTAGCTACGCGTCTGTTGGATACTTTAAAAAAGATGTTGATAACTTTATTCAAACCACCATTACGCAAACCACTATTGATGGCTTGCACGATATTTTAAACGGCCCTCGTTACTTACAAGCCGTAAGCGATATTGAATCACGTGGTGAGCAAGCAACAACCGACGCTATTTTTGCACAAATGATTGCCAGCGGTTACGGCAATGCAAATGGCGTTATTGAACCAAACAGCGACGATCCGCTAATTACATGGAATATTAGCCAACCACAAAACACCGACAGTAAATCGGTAGATGGTTTTGAAGTAGCTGTTCAGCACTTAATTGGTGAAACCGGTTTTGGTGTTGGTGTTAACGCAACGTTTGTAGATGGCGACGTTGAATTTGATAGCGAAAGCCTTGATCAACAAGCACCGCTTACAGGCTTAAGTGACTCAGCTAACTTCCAAGGCTTTTACGAAAAAGACGGCCTATCAGTTAAAATTACTTATGCATGGCGCGACTCATACCTAATTGGTGTTGGCCAAGCGCAAGGTTCAGCTGATGCGCCTCCGCAATATGCTAAAGCGTATGGCCAATGGGATATGAGCGTTAACTACGATGTAAACGAAAACGTAACGGTATTTTTTGATGGCATAAACTTAAATAATGCCACTGAAGAAGGTTACGGACGTTACGAAGAGCAGTTCTTATTTGCTAATCAATACGGTCCTCGTTACTCAATTGGTGCACGTTACACGTTCTAAACTATTTCCTAGTTAGAATAGTTAAGCCGCTTGTTTCAACAAGCGGCTTTTTTATAACGTTTTAATTTGCTCAAGTAATACATTAGTTGTCCAATCAAATAAATCAACTAACGAAGAGGGCAATCACACACACTCTGTATGGCGAGATAAAACCGATGACTACGGCGGCCAAACACAATGATTAAAAACCCTATAATGCCAGTCTTAGCACTCGCCTTATGTGTTTTACTAAGCACTAAATTTGCTAATGCACATGCGCTACCAGGCAGTGAGCTAACATTAACTGAGCAGCCAACTAATACGCTGAGTTTAAAGTTAAGCTTTGCCCTTGAAGATTTAATTATAGCCGCGCCGTCGCTCTTTTCACTTGATGGCGCACAAATAGATGAGCCCTTAAAAGG
Organism: Pseudoalteromonas sp. SR43-5; assembly: GCF_014163835.1. NCBI lineage: Bacteria > Pseudomonadati > Pseudomonadota > Gammaproteobacteria > Alteromonadales > Pseudoalteromonadaceae > Pseudoalteromonas > Pseudoalteromonas sp. SR43-5. Next base: position 83,624 of record NZ_JACJEA010000009.1, on the reverse strand, counting down.
TAATGTACTCAATAAATTAAACGATTATTTACACAGCCATATGGCATTAATAAGCGATGCTCAAGCTTTGCCAGTTACGCTTAACCATGCTGAAATTAATTTAGTGCATAACTCTCACGTTGGGTTTTACCGCTCCATGGTTATTGAGCTTTCAGCACCATTTAATAACCAGAGTGAACTATTCCCCATGAGCTTACATTACGATGTAATTATGCATGAAGTACGTAATCACAGGGCAATTGTATACTGGCAAAAAAGCGATAGCGTTTTAGTAAAACTAACCAGTTTTAGTTACCAAAAGCCACAAGGCGAGCCCGTCGGTTATAAACTAGAACTAGAGTAAACATGAAATTTCTAGCTAAATAATTATTCAAAATAATGCTTTTTAATTTATGAGAAATCAAAGTCTAAGATAGGTGTCCAGTTAAATCAGTTTGCGGTGACACAGTGGTGTTAGCAAAACCCATAAAAGATACAATAAAGCTGCTAGTAGAAAAAGTGAGCATAGATATTTTAAACATCATTCAAATCCTTTTATTGTAGTTTTTTAATAGTTAAAACTGGACACTATTGATGCCGTTTAACTTAGCTCACACTTAAAATAATTATGCCTAAATGCCAGCTCTAGAGATTGTTTAATGCTTGAGTAGACGAATCCATTCATCGGGGTTTGCTAAAATAAAATCATAAGTATCTTCATTATCTAAAGTGATTGTTATTGCATCGCTTGTTAGTGGTAAAATGCCTGCGCCTGTTCCTGCTGATTTTTCAATTTTTACGATTGCGCTTCGTGTAAAAGTATAAGGCCCTAAACCAGCACTTTCATTGTATGGCTCAAAACGTACCTCACCTTGCGTTACATAAAATTTACCATCGGCTTTTGCAACACCACTTTGATACGTAGCGGTAGATGATTTAAGTATTTTATTGTTCATTTGGCGTTCCTGCTAATTAATTTACGTCAATAAAATGTATTCACCTTAATAAGTTATATAACTTTATGCTTTAAGGCAATTAGTTTGTACCCAAAAAATCATGATGACAGCCACTTTATTTAACCTATTAGAATCTAGGCTTCGAAAAATACAAAGTTTGGATGGGTATCTTGTTAATTCTTTCTCTGAATTTTTTTAACTAAAGGTACTATCGCTAAAGCTAGCAATACGGCAAGAAACAAGCTCACAAACGTATTACCAAACACCCATCTAAAAAAGATCCCTGAGAGAGACAAAACAAAAGCTGACCAAAGCCATGGATTAATATTCTGCATACTATCTAGAGCACCTAATAACACCCTACTTAGGGGCGGAAACACATGGGCTATAATTTGGATCGAAGCGACGCAGCCCATGTGTATGCATCCCAGCGAACGAAGTGAGTGTGTTGATTAGGTTGTTAGGTGCGTGCATATTTAAACCACTACCCTAGGGGCTTTACCATGAAAGCCCAAGTATAGTTTTTTGAGATTATCTGGCACGAGAGGCCAGCCACGCTCAATACCTTCTTTTGTACCTTTCCAGAATAAGTGCTCTGCATAATATACATCTATGTATTCGAATTCTGCTTTGGTTGCAGTATCTAGTTTTTCGCTCATGTACTGCAACTGTTCTAATGCTTCTTCTAAATTACCTTGATTAAACAAAATGGTTGTCAAATTTGCGAACTCTTCCATTAGGAATGTGAGTGCCCATTTTTCATGTTTTTCCATGAGAGGCACAACGTCAGGAAATTTAGTGCGGATTTCTTTTAAGAACTGTCTTATCTCTGATTTGGCCATTGATTTCTCAGAAGCACCTAACACCCGCATAACGGGCGAAAATACGTACAAGCGAAGCGCAGGGAGCCTACGTGTTTTTGTCCCTAGCGAGCGCAGCGAGTGTTAATGCGATTGTTAGGTATCGGTGCTATGCATTTTCTCGTATGTAGGATCTGCATATTCCCAACGAATATCGTTATCGTTGAGAAAATCACGAACTGCATCGAAATCGCATTGGGGTTGAACATTTATTACAAAGTAAAATTCACCGTTAGTCCCTTCATAACCGCACTCCATAGAACTTAATTTATCTAAAATACCCTGCGAGCGTTTTGATTCTTTTGCAGATTCATCCAGTTTAATTCTTAGCGTTCTATGTCCCGACTTTGTGATTACTTTAGTAAAAAACGGGTATTTATCATCTTTATTAACGAACTCAGCTTCTACTATGTCATCGTATGATATACCGTAAGCATAGAAGGGGAAGTTTTTGATTTGAAATCTGTTTTCTCCAACTTTATCAGCCCATGGATATTCGATTTCTACATGACCACTGTCTGGATACGTGGTTTCAATTCCAATTTTGGTCTGTTCAAATTCCATTGAGATACCTAACAATTTTATCTACGACATTTGTCGCTTTATAAACCGAAAAATGTCCCTATATTACAATGCATTTATCTTAGCCAGCAAATAACCATCTGTAAACAATTAGTTAACTATAAAGAAGTTTCCATTAATGCAGTAACACACTAAATTGGGGGAGATCAGTAATATCCGACAATGCATAAATCACTGCACATTTTTAGAGCAACTTTTATAAAAAGTTAATATCGTAAAATCGTTTTTTAACGCAGGAATGAGTTATTAAAACGCTTAGGTTTTAACGGTTTGAATACGGTTGGTATTGTACTTATATATTACAACACGCTTAAAGTAGCGTTGTGAGCACTGTGAATAAAAAGCGCTGCAAATATGCAGCGCTCTCATTACTTAATGGTGGTTGTGTTTAAGTTTGAACTGTTTTATTAAAAAAAGCCGAGCGGATCTTCGCTATAGCTCACTAATAAATTTTTAGTTTGTTGGTAGTGATCGAGTGCTAGTTTGTGTGTTTCGCGCCCTATTCCTGATTTTTTATAACCACCGAATGCAGCATGTGCTGGGTACATGTGATAGCAGTTGGTCCACACTCGCCCTGCTTCTATTTTACGACCCATGCGATAAGCACGGTTCATGTTTCTGCTCCATACACCGGCGCCTAAACCAAACTCAGAGCTGTTGGCAAGCTCGAGTGCTTCGGCTTCATCTTTAAAGGTCGACATAGAAATAACAGGGCCAAAAATTTCTTCTTGGAACACACGCATGTCATTTGTGCCCTTTAATAAGGTAGGTTGTATGTAGTAACCACCGTTTAAATCGCCACTTAGTTGCTCTACGTTTCCGCCAGTGAGCACTTCTGCACCTTCTTTTTTACCTATTTCAATGTAGCTGAGTATTTTATCAAACTGTGCTTTTGAGGCTTGTGCGCCAACCATAGTTTCGCTGTCGAGTGGGTTTCCGCGTTTAATTTGTTGGGTACGTTCGAGTATGCGCTCAATAAACTGCTCGTATATATCTTCTTGAATAAACAACCTTGATGGGCACGTACACACCTCGCCTTGGTTGAAGTAAGCAAGCACGGCGCCTTCAATAGCTTTGGATAAAAACGCATCGTCTTTTTCCATTACATCATTAAAAAATATATTAGGTGATTTACCACCGAGCTCGACCGTTGAAGGAATAATATTTTCAGCAGCGCATTTCAAAATATGTGAGCCCACAGGCGTTGAACCCGTAAATGCAATTTTAGCGATACGCTTGCTTGTTGCCAGTGCTTCACCCGCTTCTTTACCAAAGCCGTTTACTATATTTAATACGCCTGCAGGGAGTAAATCGCCAATTATCTCCATTAAAACTAAAATAGAAGCTGGTGTTTGCTCAGCCGGTTTTAAAATTACACAGTTACCTGCAGCAAGTGCTGGCGCTAGTTTCCAGGCGGCCATTAAAATAGGGAAATTCCACGGAATAATTTGCCCAACCACACCTAGTGGCTCGTGAAAATGATACGCAACGGTGGTTGCGTCTATTTCACCTATAGTGCCGTCTTGCGATCGTAGGCACCCTGCAAAGTAGCGAAAGTGATCTGCCGCTAGCGGAATATCAGCAGCGAGTGTTTCACGAATTGCTTTACCGTTATCCCATGTTTCGGCAACAGCTAGTAACTCTAGGTTTTGCTCAATTCGGTCGGCTATTTTTAGCAGTATGTTACTTCGGTCGGTCACCGACGTTGTGCCCCATTGCTCTCGCACTGCATGCGCTTTATCGAGAGCCAGCTCTATGTCGTCTTTGTCTGAACGCGGTATTTGGCAAAATACCTTACCGTTTACTGGGCTTATATTATCAAAGTATTGGCCATTTACTGGCTTCACCCACTCTCCGCCAATGTAGTTCCCGTATTGTTGTTTAAAGTTTACGAGTGCGCCATCGCTACCTGGATTTGCATATATCATGTGTGTGCTCTCTTTATTGTTGTTAGCTAAAGGTCGAACATTTATATAAAACAAAATGCTTTATATTTAATCAATGTTGATTGACATTAAACTAACAAGTACCTAAAAACTTGATTAGCTGTCCACAAAAGTTGTCTGTGAGTCCAAACTAATAAAACCTAAAGGATTGATATGCACACATCTCAGTTAAACAAAAAACGCCAACAACTTGATGTATTAATAGAAAATAAAGTCACATTCGCTGCAGATAGCAGTGAGTTGAGTATTTACGACACGTATCAAAGCGCGCAAAAGGTAGCACTGCACTCAAACGAGCTGCTGTTTTGTGCCATGCTAAGCGGCAAAAAGGTAATGCACGTAGAAAGGAGCCAATACCATAAAGTATTTTTACCACACGAGTCGTTTGTATTAGCGCCAGAGCAAGGTGTTTTAATTGATTTTCCACAAGCATCAATGCACGCCCCAACCACCTGTTTAGCCATTGAAATTAGCACAGATAAAATAACGAGCGTGGCGAAAGCACTAAACATGCAGCAAAATTTTGCACACGATGGCTTATTTGAATATGTACCTCAGTTAGTGCATACCCAACATAATATTCAAACGCAGCAATTATTAGAGCGCATGGTGCATTTATTTAGTGAGCAAGGCGCACAGCGACATTACTTGATTGATTTGTCGTTGAACGAATTGATCACCCGTTTATTACAACAACAAAGCCGCGAGCTATTGCTAGCTAGCTGCGATAAGCCACGCCTTAAAACAAAAGTGAGCGATGCCCTGCTTTATATTGAAGAACACTTAAGTGAAACGCTCGACATAAATACCTTATGCAAAATAGCATGTATGAGCCGAAGTAAGTTTTATCATCAATTTAAACTCGCATTTGGCACTACCCCAGCCCTTTGGCAGCAACAGTTAAGACTAAAAAAAGCGCGTACTCAATTACTACAAGGCCATGCAATTAGCCAAGTGTGCTTTGATGTTGGATTTAATAGCGCGAGCCACTTTAGTCGCCTATTTAAACAAACCTTTGGCATTGCGCCTAAAGAATGCCGACATTAGCCCTAAAATCTTATTTTTTTACTTTGCTAACGCCCTGAATATGTTAGTTTATTAACATGTGTATTGAGTAAAGAATTGGTATGAGTAAGCAAACCCGCTGGACCCTAAAAAGTATTGCTAAAGAGTTAGGTGTGTCTAACGCGACAGTATCTAATGCGTTTAATCGCCCTGATCAGCTATCGGCTAAACGCCGAGACGATATTCTTGCAGCGTGTAAAACTTTGGGCTATTACGGGCCCAATAAGGCCGCGCAATCGTTGCGTAATGGCACATTTAATATTGTCGCTTTAGTGCTGCCCGATAGTGTGGAATACATGGTGTCGGACCCTGTGGCTAGCAGCTTTATGCGCGGTGTTACCTCGGTGCTTGAAAAAAACGGCATTAATGTTTTATTGTTTTCAGGTAATAGCGGTAACCTTAACAACGTGGTCGACTTGGTAGATGGCTTTATTTGTTATGGCCGCCCTCGTAATAACGCGTTAGTTGAGCAGTTAAAAACAGTGTCTAAACATGTAGTGACAATTGATTTTGATATTGCTCGCAATGCCTCTGTAAATATTAATAACGAGCAAGCAAGTTACGAAATTGCTAAACACGTACTGCATAATCAAAGCGATAAAGTGGCTATATTAGGGCTTAGATTACTTGATGAAAACGTATTATGCCGCGTGTATGAACACCACGAATTTGAAACCGGACAATCTATTTCGCATCAACGTTTACGTGGTTATCAACGCGCTTTAAGCGAGGCAAATATTACGGTAGCTGACGATCGTATTTGGAACATTCCTGAAAGTAGCGAGCGTTTTGCTAATATTGCTGCTAAAGAGGTTTTAAGTGCCTCCCCTCGTCCTAACGTTATTATTTGTATGAGTGATTTAATTGCGCTTGCCACAATGCGAGAAGCAATAAAACAAGGCATAAAAATAGGTGAAGAACTGCGTATTGTGGGCTTTGATGGTATTGATGAAGCAGCCCGGTTTGTGCCTCGCCTCACCACCATTCATCAAAACAGCCAAGAAAAAGGCGTTATAGCCGCTGAATTATTTATTTCTAAAGAAGAAAAAACTCAGGAAGTCAGTTACGAATTAGAGATTGGTGCGAGTAGTTAGCTTACAAACCTTGTAATAGTTTTATGTGTTAAAAAGCCAAGCTACTTAAGCTTGGCTTTTGCTTTACATGGCGTTTGTAAATTACTTTTATAACATTAAGCTAAAAATGAATTTAAGTTAATCGTTGTTTCTTCATCACCATTTACCTGCGTAATAAGTGCATGGCGTAATTTAAAATCAACAGTAAGTGAAATAGTTTGCTCATCTAGTTGCCACGATAAACAACACATACTGCCTTCACCTTGGGCGCTAAATTCACCTGCAAATGCAGGGTGTGAATTGCGAATTTTAATTAATTCAATTAAACCTTTTACTACAGGCTTATTTAAGGCTTTGTCGATTATATTTGCATCTAAATATGGGCGGTTAATATCACGGCCTACATTTGTATTTGTCAGTAATTCCATGTCGTTTTCGCAAGCAAATAGGCCGCCGTAATAAACTTGTGGTACACCTGGAGCAAAAAATTGAATTGCACGCGACAGTAAGTAATCAAAGTCTTTAGCGCCTAATGCGTTGTAGTACGTACAGTTAACTTGATATAAGTCGACATTACTCGCAGCAGCGCCCGTAGCTTGGCGGCTTTGGTTGTTGCTGTTGGCGTGCATTGTTTCTACTAGGTTATCAATCTGCTGCGCATTTAATAGCCCTGGTTTGTCGCCCATTGGACCTGCGTCAATAATGCCAATACCGTCATGTGTATCAAGTACAGTTAAGCAATTACGTGGCGAAATTTGTAACCATTTGAGCAGTGCATCTACATCGTTGTTAAATAAGCTGTGTAAAATAAGCGGTGGTAACGCAAAGTCGTAAACCATATTTACGCGTTTTGCCACTTCTACCTGAGTTTGATAATGGCTATGAATTTCTGCAATGGTTTCCATGCCTAAATCGTTTGCTTGCTTAGATAAGTTATCTAGGTAGCCAAACGTTTCATCAAGCATAAAGCAGTTAGTGCCAGCTTGCTTAATAGCGTAACCCGCCGCATCTAAACGAATAATATTTACATTGTTAGCCGAAAATTTAGTGAGTACGTTATTTAAATACGCAACACCGGCTTCTACTTTTACGTTTATATCAATTTGGTTATCGGTAAAAGTGGTCCAGAAGTCATACGTTTTACCATCACCACATTTCATTGGGGTAAAGCAACTACCAGGACGTGGGCGGTAAATTGCTTTTTGCTCAGCTTCGCTCATACCATTTGGAAATACATCATCTTTGGTTAAAAACAAATCCCAAAATTCTGATTGCTTACCTTTAGCTAATACATCTTGAAACTGAAAAGACTGCGCCGATACATGGTTAACAATTAGGTCAGCCATTAAGTCGAGATCTTTACCTAATACTTGTATGTCTTCCCAAGTGCCTATTCTAGAATCAACTTCACTATGGTCAATAGGGTCAAAGCCAGCATCGCTGCCATCAATAGGATTGTAAAATGGCAATAAGTGCACACCACCAAATACGCCTTTTAAAGGGCCGTTTAAAAGTGTGGTTAGCGCGCCTATATTTTGGCCAGTGATTCGATCAGCATATGTGATCAATTGAACTTTATTCTTCATCATTGTGTGATTACCATGTTGAAACTTAATCGATTAAGATATATCTTTAACTAGCGAGTAAGAATTTACAAGTAATTTTTAATAATTTTACATACAAATTTCGTGTCTCACGTAATACTACAGTAAGCAACTGACTGACTTACGAAGTATTAATAGAGAATTTAACGAGGAATAAACACATGACAAAATCACACACTCACGTAAGCAGCGACCCACTGCAACAAATACGCTGGCTTACATACATGATGTTTTTTATGTTTGCCATGACCTCTGACGCAGTCGGCATGATAATCCCCGAACTTATAAAAGATTTCGGTTTAAGCATGACTCAAGCTAGTGCATTTCATTACGCTCCTATGGCACTCATTGCCTTTAGTGGATTATTTTTAGGCTTTTTAGCTGACAGCCTTGGCCGTAAAAAAACCATTATGCTAGGTCTATTAATATTTTCCGCGAGTTGTTTTTTATTTGCATTTAGCACCAGTTTTACTTTCTTTTTAGTATTGCTTTGCTGCATAGGCCTGGCCATTGGTTTATTTAAAACCGGCGCACTGGCATTGCTTGGCGATATTTCACATAGTAACGACGACCATACTAAAACTATGAACAAGGTTGAGGGCTTTTTTGGCATTGGCGCTATTGTAGGCCCTGCCCTAGTTGGTGTTTTATTAGTGCAAAACGTTAGTTGGACATACCTGTATATTACTGCGGGCGTAATGTGTTTAATCCTTGCTTTATTAGCATGGCGCGCAGACTACCCTGACGTAGTTAAAACAACTGAAAAGCCAGCCTCTTTGGCCACGACCATGAAAATGGTAAAAAACCCTTATGCACTTGGCTTTTCTTTAGCTATTGCACTTTATGTAGCGACTGAAGTGGCTATTTATGTATGGATGCCAACGCTATTAAAGGACTACACAGGCTCTTGGCCACTCCTTGCCACTTATGCACTTACTATATTTTTTATACTACGTGCTGCAGGTCGTTTTATTGCTGTATGGTTACTAAATCGTTATAGCTGGCAAGGTGTTATGGCTTATTTAAGCTTAGGTATTGCGCTTTGTTATGTGGGTACACTTATTGGTGGCGTTGACTGGGCTGTAGGGTTACTACCTCTTTCAGGTTTATTTATGTCTATGGTTTATCCAACTTTAAACTCTAAAGGTATATCGTGTTTTCCTGCTGAGCGCCATGGAGCCGTAGCCGGCGTTATATTATTTTTTACCGCATTATCGGCTGCTTTAGCTCCTTTATTTATGGGTATGATCAGCGATTACTTTGGCCATGTGCGCTATGGCTTTTACTTAGCAACAGGGTTTGCCGTGATTTTATTTGTAGCTATGTTGTTCAATTATTTACGCGACCCATCAATGAGTGCTTTACAAGAAAATAACCCAACAGCTTAATAAATTTGTATCTCAATACAATAAAAAATACTTTTAAAATCAACATATGAATAATAAAAGAGCAAATTAAACACAAAATAATTTGCTTATTGTAAAATATTTGTTATTTTTACTTAATCGATTAAGTGAAAATAACAAATCCTACTGGGTTCAACACAACGAGGCGTTCACATGACAACACACAATACACCTTTATATTTAATCAGCGCTTTAGCACTTGCCGTAAGTCAAGGCGTTAACGCACAAGAAACAGACCAAGCAACACCTGAAGCATCACAAAACAAAGGTCTTGAAACAATTGTTGTAACCGGCGTACCACGTCGAACAACAATCATGGCTTCAAGCGTTTCAGTTAGTAGCGTATCACTTGAACAAGTTCAGGTGTCTACTCCTCGCTCAACAGCCGAGGCTTTTAGAATCATTCCTGGTATCCGTGCAGAATCGACAGGTGGCGAAGGTAATGCAAATATTGCTGTTCGTGGCCTGCCAGTTGCTTCAGGCGGTGCAAAATTTTTACAATTACAAGAAGATGGTTTACCTGTACTGCAATACGGTGATATCGCTTTTGGTAATTCAGATATTTTTATGCGATTAGATAACACTGTGCAAACTATAGAATCGATTCGTGGTGGCTCAGCATCTACTGCCGCAAGTAATGCACCTGGTGGCATTATTAACTTTATCTCTAAAAATGGCGAAAACGAATCTGGCAGTGTATCTACAACACTTGGCTTAGATTACGACAGCGTTCGTACAGACTTTGAATACGGCACTTACTTAACCGATAGCGTGCGTTTTCATGTTGGTGGCTTTGTTCGACAAGGCGAAGGCCCGCGCGAAACAGGTTACACGTCTAATAAAGGTGGCCAAATAAAAGCTAATCTTACTAAAGATTTCGACAACGGTTACGTTCGCCTTTATTACAAACACTTAGACGATAAGAGTGTTGGCTACCTTCCTATGCCAATGTACTCAAATGGTGACTCTATTGCTGGCTTTGATGCGCAATCAGACACACCTCACTCAGCGTTATTTACTAAAACAGTACGTTTAAATGGTGAAAACCAAATCAGTAGCGGCGATATTCGCGATGGTATGAATCCAAAGGTTGACTCTGTTGGTTTTGAAGCTGTATTTGATTTAGATAACGATTGGCGTATCGAAAACCGTTTTCGTAAATCATCAATAAGCGGCAACTTTAACTCGCTTATTCCTGCAGAGGTTGGCAGCGCATCATCTATTGCACAGAGCATTGGTGGTGTAGGCGCAACACTCAGTAACGCAAACACGGGCGCTGCATTTAACGACGACCTTGCTATGCGAATTCATACGTTTGACGTAACAATGAACGACTTCGATTCATTAGTTAACGACTTTAAACTAACTAAATCGTTTGATGATGACACCAGCATTACCTTTGGTTATTACGCGTCAACACAAAACATTGCTATGTCGTGGTTATGGAATTCATACCTTATGGAGCTTAAAGGCGACAATGCTGCATTATTAAATGTTACTGCAGCTGACGGTACTGAATTTTCAGAAAATGGTTTATATGCATATGGCACACCTTACTGGGGAAACTGTTGCCAACGTGATTACGACACAGAGTACGACACCCGTGCACCATACGTTGCATTCTCTACTAAATTAGGCGACGTAAGCATTGATGCAAGTGCCCGTTACGACAGTGGCGAAGCTCGCGGTAACTATGCAGGTGCCGTAACATCAACTGTAGATATGAACCGCGACGGTGAAATATCAATTCCTGAGCAAAACGTTGCTGGAATTGATACAGCAAACGCCAGCCCAGTAAACTATGACTGGAACTATTCTTCTTATTCAATTGGTGCTAATTATCAAATTGACCCAAGCCTTGCTACGTTTGCACGTATTAGTAAAGGTGGGCGTGCAAATGCTGACCGCCTTTTATTTGGTAAAGTACGCGCCGACGGCTCTGTTGCAAAAGAAGACGCTGTTGATGAAGTAAACCAGTTTGAGTTTGGTGTTAAAAAGCGCTTTGATTCATTATCAGTGTTTGCTACTGCGTTTTTTGCCGAAACTGAAGAGCAAAATTTTGAAGCAACATCACAAACGTTTTTTGACCGTGAATACGAAGCAAAAGGGATTGAAATAGAATCTACTTACTTTATTGATGCATGGGATTTTCGCGGTAATTTAACCTGGACCGATGCAGAAATAGCAAAAGATGCGCTTAATCCAGATGTGGTAGGTAATACGCCACGTCGTCAAGCCGATTTAATTTACTCATTAATGGCACGTTACAACTATGAAAAAGGCGCTGCAGGGGTAAGTTTCATTGGTACTACCGATGCATACGCTCAAGATAATAACGATCTACAATTTGACGGCTACACACAGGTAAATGGCTTTGTAAGCTATGACTTATCTGAAAACCTTAATATTGCGCTTAATGTGAATAACCTCTTCGATACAGTAGGTATTACAGAAGCAGAAGAAGGTTCAGTACCTGAAAATAACATTATTCGTGCCCGTACTATTAACGGCCGCACAACGTCGGTAACTTTAAAATACGCTTTTAACTAAATGTGTGTATTGCGCTGCGGTGAGTAGTCACTGTAGCGCCTTTTAAAGTATGAATAAATAACACCCTTCACGTTTTTTAGCCTAGCCTTGCTAGGCTTTTTAGGATATTCCAAATGACTAAACTCCTGTGCTTAGGCGAGCTATTAATTGATATGCTGCCACAAGATGCTAATAACTCAGCCTATTTACCTATACCAGGTGGCGCGCCTGCCAATGTAGCTGTTGGCTACGCAAAACTCGGCGCAGAGGCTGCATTTTGTGGTGGTAAAGGGGACGATCATTTTGCCAATCAATTAAGTAATGCATTAGCGCAATACAATGTAAATACAGACTATTTATTTACCATTCCAGGCTCACAAACCGCCATGGTTATAGTAAGCCTTGATGAAACCGGCGAGCGTAGTTTTGGCTTTTATCGCCATAACACAGCCGATGTACTATTAACGCAGGCGCATTTAGCGCATATAAATTGGCAAGAAATAAGCACACTACACTTTTGTTCAAACACATTAACCGAATCAGCAATTGCCAACACAACGGTTAAAGCGCTAGAACTTGCAAAAGCGAATAATAAGCTCGTCAGTTTTGATGTGAATTTACGCTACAGCTTGTGGGAAAACACAAACGATATAGCAAGCAATGTAAAAGCCTGTTACACCTATTGTGACATAGTAAAACTCTCGCGTGACGAACTTAATTTTTTAGCTCAGCATAGCGATACAACGAGCGATGATTACATTCAAATGCTATTAAATACCGGAGTAAAACTGGTGTTTTTAACCGATGGACCAGAGCCTGCCACGGTTTACCACAGCGCATTTACACTTAACGAATCGGCACCAAAAATAAACGCCGTAGATACAACAAGCGCAGGTGATGCATTTATAGCGGGGGTTTTATACTACTTAAATAACTTAGGAAGTGATTTACCACTAGCAGATAAACTAAATGATAAAGCGAGCGTAAAAGGCGCCCTGCACTTCGCTCTTAAATGTGGCTCTAAAGCGTGTTTAGCTAAAGGGGCATTTCCGGCATTACCTGTGCTGGCTGATGTACTTTAATAGACCTAATGTTTTTTAAGTTCAAATATATGCAGTAACGCGTAGTTACTGCATAGCATCAAACACCATTTTACTATCCACTATTTGTTCAAAGTGCGTTATTTTTTGATTTTTAAGCTGCCAAATATGCGCGACCCTAGCTTGCATTTTTTTACCCGTTTTAATATAAGTACCAGAGTACGTGCCATACACTACAACAGTATCATCTTGGGATAAGTAGTTTTGTGGCGTAAACGTGTAGTTATACCACTCGCTTGCAAGCTTTTGAAAAACATGTTCAGTAATGTCATTCATACCATGGTATGTACCAGCATAAGCAAAACCGTCAGCCTCTTTCCAAGTAATAGTATCACTTGCATGAGCAACTAAATTTTGCCCATTCTCTTGTGATGTTTTGCCTTCATACGTACTTTTAATTATGTCTATGTTGTTCATTTTTGCACACCCTTGCACTATAAAAAGGAAGCTCAATAAAGCTGTAATATAAACAGCTTTATTATTTAGAAATTTCATCACACTATACTAGCGCAACTGATTGCTGTAAGTAGGTAACCCACTGCTCAGTTTTTCCATAATAATGGGCTATATCGGCTTTTTGCCACTTACCTGTGTTAAATTCAAATGCTGCACTAGGAAAGCCTTGCCCATGAATATCGTGCAATAAGCCTCGGCTTTGTGCTATATGTTGATCTGTTGCACCGCCTTCTAGCGCATTAAAGTGGGTTTCAAATAAGGCCTTGTTTAAACCCAGCTCCAATGCAATATCAGTCAGTACATGCAGCTGCATAATGTTTTTACCCTGAGCATAATAAGCATGTTGAATACTATTAAGCATTTCCCCACCTGATATACCAAGCTCTTGCGCTGCCAATATAGCGGTAATAGCCGGAGCCGAGTTGAGTATAATATCGTTGGTTTTTAAAAGCCCATCAGTATAGTTACTACCAAATACCTGACCGGTTTTCTTCGCTATGACACTGTCGTTTTTAAGTGCAAATTCACGCCATGCAGGAGTCACAGGTTTGACATTATCACCTGTTAGCATACCTCCACTGTGTACTTTTACAATTAAACCATCAATATTTTCAGCAGCGGTGATCAAGGGCACGCTGCCGTAAGTCCAACCACATAAAGGGTCAACAATTATATGTAACGTTACGTTTTTCATTAATATTTCCTATCTAAATAATTGCTTAACGCAAGGGCACTTAGTGCCATTGCATCTCACCCATAACCACTTTTGAGCCCAACTCTAAAATGCTTCTTGCACCTAAATCAGGGTAAGCTTGAGTCATTATCTCTACAAATTCAGTTGAGTTTTTTGCATTTTTTGCAGCGCTATCCGCTTTATTTAAGTATCCTTTCATGAATGACACACCAGAAAGGTCTTGTTTACTGCCCTGTAAAAAATGACCTGGAATAACAGTCTGTGGTTTTAAATTCTCGATGTTATCTAATGTTGACTGCCAAGTTTGACGCTCTGCAGCAGTGCTCGAATCGGCCAACCACACATGCATTTGATCAAATACTACAACCCCACCCAGCACTGTTTTTATAGAAGGGATCCAAAGGTAAGTATGCTTTGGATCATGCTGTAAATTTTTAATAATAATTTCTTTCCCATCTATAGTTAGGCTATTAGATAGCATTACTTCTGGCAAAATAAGTTCTTTAGGTGCATTGCTCTTTAAAATAGGCCCCCAATAATTTAACTTTCCTTGCATTGAGCGCTTAATATTCTCTACTGTTGATTTAGTCGCTAATAACTTTGCTTTTGGAAAAGCAGCTTTAATTACATCTAAACCAAAGTAAAAATCAGGGTCGCTGTGACTAATATAAACAGCTGTTAATGTTTTACCGCTCGCTTTTATTTTTTCAACCAATGCTTGTGCATCATTACGCTGAAATTGGGCATCCACTAATAACACTTCGTTATCACCACTTATAATGCTTGATGAAACAGCAAAAATACTTTTGTCTTGTGGGTTATATACATCAACAACTAATTCACTTTGCGCTAATACCGGTTGCATTAATGTGCTTGCTAATAAAGCTGTTGCTGCTAATACGTGTTTAACTTTTTTCATTCTCAGTAGCCTGTTTGTTATTTCGTTAAGATGAGGCTATTGTATGTTGCAATTTAAGAATGAAAAACTAGGCAGAATGCAACTATCTGTTGCATAAATCGAACATATAGGCAAAGTGAATGGATAGAATTATTGCAGCTGATGTATTTATAAAAATTGTAGAGCAGAAAAGTCTAGCCGGTGCTGCCCGTGCTTTAGATATGTCTAGATCTATGGTTACACGGTATTTGAATCAAATGGAAAAGTGGGCAAATACCCAACTACTCCATCGGTCAACAAGAAAAATAACACTCACGTCAGAGGGTGAAAAAGTACTTAATCATAGCCGAGAGCTCATTGCCATCGCCCAAAACATCAGTGCGCCAATAGAAAGTAATAACAGATTAAACGGGCAAATTAGGTTGTCGTGCTCGCCTTTTTTAGCACATGATGTACTACCAGATATGTTGCAACAATTCTTGCACGCTCATCCCGAAGTCAGTATTGATGTACAAATTAGTAATCACGTTACAAATTTGGTAGAAGAGCGAATAGATTTAGCAATTAGAATTACCAATGACTTAGATCCTAATATAATTGCTCGCCCACTTGGGAAATGCCATTCAGTATTATGTGCAAGCCCAGAATATTTAGAAAAAAACTCTAAGCCTATAACTACGGATGATTTGAGTCGCCATAACTGTTTGAACTATTCACGGTTTGAAAAAAGTATGTGGCATTTTTCACACCCTGAAAAACCCGTATCTGTAGCGATTGCTGGTAACTTCAGTGCTAATGATTCGAGCTTACTGTTAAAAGCTGCTCTTAATAATCAAGGAATAACTCTACAACCTAAGTTTGCTGCGCAGAAATATATAAATAATGGAACGTTAATACATTTACTACCACACCTTAAACCACAAACTTTGAACATATACGGTATTTACCGCTCTAGGAAACATCAGTCACTTGCACTTCGTTCATTTATTGATAGCTTAGTAACGTATTTTGATAAAATTGATACTTAACAATAAGCGAAAACTATTAAACGTTCGCTATAAGTCCTTTATTTAAGAGTTGAAATAGCGCTTTGTAAGCGCTATTTTTTGAAAGAAGGGATTTATTATTCGTCTAGCCAATCTATGGCTGCGGTAGCATTTTCAAAGTATTGAACCTCACCCGATATAAACCAGTTACCTATTTTGGCCATTCGAGCTTGCCACTCTTTATTACCGTAAATAGCTACTTTTTTAAATTCTTTAGAGTGCTTAACACCTAACTTGAGGTCGTCCCACGCTGCGCGTAATTCCCAACCTTCAAGCTCGCTACCATCTATTAAGGCGTTTACAACTGGGTGCTTAACTTCGCCAAGAGCTGAATTTATCATTGGGGTAATTATTTTGTAGTCGTCGTGAGTAAGCGTACCAACGGCTTTAAGTTTTAAAAAAAACTCTCTTCCTGCACGTTCAAGACCAATCGATAAACCATGTGTTGTGTGTACCATTACTGCTCTCCTTAAATAGGCTGAGTGGTAAAAGTACACCTTCTAAAATTAATTAGTCCTGAACTAAATCAATAAATAGTCCTGAACTAAATCAATAAATAGTTCTGAGCTAGATCATTAAATAGTCTCAAATAAACGACTCAATTACGCATTTTGTACGCGAGATATCTGGTTTTCTACATCAGTTAAATGGCCCGTTTTAAGCCATACTTTTGCACCATTACTTCCCGCTTTAACGTTAACAGAGCTATTAATAGGCACTCTTAACCAACTGTTTTTTACAAGGGTATCGGCTTGCTCATCAAATGAGCCTTCAAGTACTAGCAGCTCAGCTCCGCCTTTTGCGCTTATAACCATGCAGGCGTTGGGCTTAAAGTCCAACAAGCTTACGTCTTCAAAATCGTCTTTGTATAAAGGGGTTACGGCTACATTTTTAAAACTAGGGTGCGCCGTACTTTGCATCAAGTCCGTTTGTAAACGCACGTGGGTTCGATCATCTGGCTGAAACTGCCATAACTTTACAAATATAACGCAGCCATTTTCAGACCCCGGTTTGTGCTTTGATTGCGGTGGGTTACGGATATAAGAACCTGCCGCAAAGTCACCATGTTCATCTTGAAATACCCCTTCAAGCACAACAAACTCTTCACCGCCTGTATGTACATGCGGCGAAAATTCACTCCCAGGTGCATAACGAACAATGGTCGTTGCGCGAGCAACTTCGTCGCCCACTCTATCGAGCGCTCGCCTATCAACGCCCGCCATTGGCGATGCAACCCACGGAAGTGATTCGCTATGTACCACAACTCGTTTACTAAAATCGGCAGCAATTTTCATATTTGGCTCCTAAGCGTAACTCCACTTAAATTTTAAACTAATAACCTAATTAAGCTGCAACACTTGGGCGTTTTGCTACTTTTTCTTGCCATGCAACTAAATGGGTTAACTCATTCGGGATTGCTATTTGTGCAAATCCAGCAAATACCATCCCAGCATACAATGTAATATCAGCAATACTAAACTGCTCACCTGCAACAAACGCCGATTGCGCTAGTACATCATTAAAATAGCTAAACCCTTGGCGTGCTTTTTCGCCTTGTTTTTCACCCCAAGCCACATTTTGATACGTTTCAAGCTCTGGACCTAAGCCATCAGTTGCATGATGAAAGTAAGTTGCCACAGCGTCAAGCACCATAGATTCTGCGCGTTTTTGCATCATGTTAATTACTGCACGCTCTTTTGCGGTTTCACCCATTAAAGATGGGCCTTCAAATGCGGTATCAATATACTCAGTAATAGCGGTACTTTCTGATATAAACGTGCCGTCATCTAGCTCTAATACGGGTACACCTGCTAATGGATTTTTAGCTAAAAAGGCTTTTGTTCTGTGTTCACCATTTAATAAATCAACAGGTACAAACTCAACATTTGAAGTGGCATTTTTTTCAGCTAAAGCGATACGAACACGAAGTGGATTTGGAAAGTTTTCTACATCATAAATTTTCATAGCAATCTCTATCTTTATTGTTTAAAAGTGAGCCAATGGCGGAGCCTACCTATCGATAGGTAATTTATAATATTAAACTAAATTTAAGTCAACGTTTAAATTTTTCTGGTTTATGGGATTTAACTTAATTCATAATAAAATTATGGAGTTGCTTAAAAGTAAAAACACTTGTAAATAACTACCTACTGGTCGATAATTTTGCTGTACCAATTGCATTAAATAAGTGATCTATTATTGCGCTAGGAAAATAGCGCAATAACGAGGCGAAAATCATGACATCTAGTTATTCTGTATAAATAATTTTTAACGCAGTTAGTGTGTTATTTAATGCGATACAATGATCATGTTTTTAATAAAACTGGTGTTACTGCAGATAGGAAATATTAAAAATGAGTAAAAAAGAAGCTTTATTAAAAGCCGCTGAAAACAAGGTGCGCCTTGGCGGATACAGTAATTTTAGTTTTAGAGAGCTAGCCTGCGAAGTCGGCATTAAAAGCGCCAGTGTGCACTATCACTTTGCGACTAAGGCCGATTTAGGTGCTGAGCTTGCTCATCAATATACTAATTCTTTTTTAGCTGCGTTAGGCGAGCCAAGCGAGCTTAAAGCAAGCGGTAAAAATCCTATTGATGTGTACACTCAGCTTTTTAGACGTGCATTAGTAATCGATAAAAAAATGTGTTTATGTGGGTTACTAGGAGCCGAAAGCGATAGCCTTCCAGATAAAGTACGCCTTGAAGTAAAACGCTTTTTTAATCAAAACCTAACATGGCTTAGCGCTGCACACTTAACTAATGGTGAGCCTAACCCCGCTCAAGCAGCTATTCAAACAGTGAGCCTGCTTGAGGGCGCTATGATGATAAGCAAAACGCTCGACGATAATAGTTACTTTGAACTTGCAACTCAGTAATACCTAAATTTAGTACACAAAAAAAGCGAGCTATTGATTATCAATAGCTCGCTTTTTTAATGCTTGAAATAACTTATGTGATTATTAAACCGCTGTTGGTTTAACTTTATGCTTAGAGTGCACAATTGCTAAAACAATTAAGCCAATCACTGTTACTACAGCGCCAATAGGTTTACCTAAATCGCTTGATAAGTTAAGACCAATTGCTGCAGTGCCAATATAAGAAACCGTTACCGCTGTTGCTATAACAGCAGGAACACTGGCAATCCAATGGAATGTACCACGGTCAAACAAGTACTTAGTGGCAAGCCATAATACGCTTGTAGAAAGCAGCATGTTTGAAAATGCAAAGTAGCGCCAAATTAACGAGAAATCGAGCTTCGTCATAAAGTACGCTATAGCAAGTATAGGCACCGCCACTAGTAAGCGATTACGTAAGCTTTGTGGAATATTAAACGCATCAACAACAGTTAAACGTAATGAGCGGAACGCTGTATCACCAGAAGTAATTGGGAATACGGCTACTGCAATAATTGCCATTATACCGCCAAATACGCCTAAGTAACTGTTAGCTACATGGTTAACAACTAAGCCTGGACCACCTTGGTCAAGCAATGCTTTTAAGCCTGCGTAACCATCTGGGAACGCTGCAATACCAGCAAGTGCCCATACACAACCTACAATACCTTCACACATCATAGCGCCGTAATAAACTGGACGTACGTATTTTTCGTTAGTTAAACAGCGCGCAATAATAGGCGCTTGAGTAGAGTGAAAACCACTAATAGCACCACAGGTAATTGTTATAAATAACAATGGCCATGTTGGTAATCCATCTGGGTTTGGCTCTAAAAAGTCATGTGCGTGATCAGCTTCAAAGTAAGCTAAAAAGTCACTTGGTACAGGTAAGTGCGGCGCATTAATAAGTAATGAAATAGCAATTGCCACTGTCATTACAATCATTAGCGCACCAAAAATTGGGTAAAACTTAGTGATAATTTTATCAATTGGTAGCAAGGTAGCTAAAAAGTAATACGCTAAAATAGCAAGTACCCAAAAGGTGTTGTTTGCCAGTATTGTACCTTCAAAAAAATCAAGGTTACTTAGCAAACCGGCAGGGCTCATAATAAATACTACACCTACAAAAAACAGTAGCATGGCAGTAAATACAAGCATAAAGCCTTTAAATACGACGTTGTAATAATGGCCTGCGATTTCTGGTAGGCTTTTACCGTCTTCTTTTATACTCATTACACCTGAGAAGAAGTCGTGTACAGCTCCACCTAAAACATTACCAAGTACAATCCATACTAGTGCAACTGGTCCGTATAAAGCACCTAAAATTGGGCCAAATATTGGACCTACGCCAGCAATGTTTAAAAACTGAATTAAAAATGCTCGTACAGGGTGAATAGCTACGTAATCAACACCTTCGCTAAAGCGTTTTTGTGGTGTGTCAGCAGTTGAATCCAAACCGGCTTGTTTTTCAACAAATGGGCTGTAAAACTTATAGCCCAGTATTAAAATAGTGAGGCAGATAAAAAAGATGATCATAAAGCACGTTTCTCTTTTTGTATTTTAGTTATAGAGCGCATTGTGTGTCGCCCCGCCTTTTCAATCCGTGAATAATCGACGAACGATAACAAAGCTTTAACCCTCAAACAATAAGACGTTTAGCTAATACAATAATCGATATAAGCCACTATTTACGCAACCTGCGCACTTAACACTCACTTATCGCCTATGTCTTATTTTAGGCACAAAAAAAGCGGTTAAACTTTTACGTATAACCGCTTTCACACACAATGTTTTTTTAAAGTGGGTTCATAAACTCACTAATTTGTTGATGCGTTAAAGTAGGTGTTGCACCAGAACTTTCGGCGACCATTGCTCCAACGGCACATGCAAAGTCAACGGCATATTGCGCGTCGTCGTTGCTACAAAGCTGATAAATTAACGAACCTAAAAACGAATCCCCTGCGCCAACAGTGTCAATTACGCTAATTAAATAACCTGAATTATAAAAATTCTCGCCTTTGATTGTTAATAAAGCACCGTGGCTACCTTTGGTTACACATAAGTAATCGGTATTTGTTTGCTGTGCTATAAACGCTAAATTTTGTTCAAGCGAATGAAACTTACAACCCATCGCTTTTGCAATTTCGTATAGCTCTTCATCGTTTAACTTAATAAAGTCTGCTTTATTCATTAAATCTACAAGTGTTTCTAGCTTGTAATGCGGTGCACGTAGATTTACGTCAAATACTTTAAAGTTTGCTACATCAACTAGTTGATTTAATGTTGCTAAAGACGCTTCGCTTCGCCCAATTAGGCTGCCAAATACAAATACATCGCTACTTTTAACTTTACTAAGTAACTCATCGGTAAGCGCTATATTATCCCACGCAGAGTCTGCCACTATTTCATAACTTGCAGAGCCGCCACTGTCGAGCGTTACCTCAACCGTGCTAGTTTTTTTGTCACTATTAATAGCAATGTATTCGCAGCTTACGCCTTTGCTAGTAATTTCGCCAAGTAGCTCAGCGCCTAACTCGTCGTTACCAACAGCGCTGATCATGTCGGCTTTAATGCCAAGTGAGTTAATACGCACACACATGTTAAGTGGCGCGCCACCTAAGCGTTTACCTGAATCAAAACAATCCCACAGTACTTCGCCAAAACAGCTAACACTTACGTTTTCGCCTGATTTATGATTAATTAAAATGCTCATAATTAGTTACTCTTTTGATCAAGTACAGCCTGCATAATGGCTTTAATTTTACTATTAGGTGCATACAACGCAGCAATCAACTTTTTATATTCAGCAGTAAACGTTTCGTTATGCTCAAGCTTACCAAACAAGCTCGTTAACTTTAAAAATGCAATCGGGCTAGTTTGAGTCTCTTGCGCGTAAGAATTAAGCTCTTTGTGCATCGCATCTTGAATTTCAAGTTGCTCGCCGTTTTCACTTAAACCTTTATCGCTGTACAAACACCAAGTAGCAATAACAAGCGTTGCCAGTGATACATCTCGACCTTGTACTAGGTTTTCGTTAATTGTGGCAATTAAAAACTTAGGCAGTTTAGCTGAGCTTTCACTACAGATACGCGCTAGGCTGTCTTTAATATTAGGATTAGCAAAACGCTCTATTAACGTATCTTTGTAGCTTTCAAGGTCAATGCCTTCAAGTGGTTCAAGATTTGGGGTTACTTCTTTATCCATAAAAGCACGTAGGTATGTGGCAAATAATTCATCCGATACCGTTTCGTCAATAGTGCCGTAGCCATGGATTGAACCTAATAAACCAAGTACAGAATGCCCTGCATTAAGTAAACGTATTTTCATGGTTTCATAAGGCGTTACATCAGTAACAAACTGAGCACCAACAACATCCCAATTTGGACGAGAGTCACTAAATGTGTCCTCTATTACCCATTGTGTAAACGACTCACAGGTAATTGGCCACTCGTCGCTAACACCATATGCATCAACCACATAATCAATATCACTCTTTTTAGATACCGGTGTAATACGGTCAACCATCGCATTTGGAAACGATACGTTTTGCTCAATCCACTCGCTTAGGTCTTTGTCTTGTTCTGTAGCAAAGGCTAAAAGCATTTTGCGTGTTACGTTACCGTTGTGCTGAATGTTATCGCACGACTGTACTGTAAACGCGCCTAGGCCTTGCTCTTTACGAAGTTTTAACGCAGCAGTAATGTAGCCAAACGCTGTAATTGGGTCGTTCGGGTTATTAATGTCGTTAATAATATCTGGATTACTGTAATCAAACTCGCCCGTTGCAGGGTTAAAGTTGTAACCGCCTTCGGTAATAGTAAGCGACACAATTTTAGTATCGCTGTGCGCTAGCTTATTAATTACCGCTTGTTTGTCCTCTGGAGCAAACAAAAAGTCGATCATTGAGCCAATTACTTTGTTATCTATTGTACCGTCTGGGTGTCTAACAGTAAGCGTGTAAAGGTAATCTTGCTGCTTTAAAATATCACGCAGACCACGGTTACCCTCTAAAAGACCAACACCGCATATACCCCATTGCTCAGAGCCCGGAGTTTTTAAAAGCTCGTTAACATACACTGCTTGGTGAGCACGATGAAAACCGCCCACACCAATATGTACAATACCGGCTTTAACTGCGCTACGGTCGTAGGTTGGTGTATCAACATGGCTTGGTAATTGAGCCAAGCTCTGTTGGTTTAGCCCTGTAACTAGAGCGTCAGTGTGTTGGTATTGTGTCATGGTGTGACCTTACTAAACAAAGATAAAATATAAATTACGATACTGTATTACGATGCTGTGTTGAGTACTTTATGGCGTTTTAACGACCAGTACGCAGTAACAAAATAAATAACAGTACAAATAAAACAGGCTATTTCGAATTGCGATTTATTAGCGCTGTACATACTCATAGTTTCACTGAAAAACATCACTTGGCTGGCAAATATGAAAATAATAACCAGTGAAACCGTAGAAACTGCGTTAAGTACTTTTGTAAATACAGAGCTGTCAATTACTGGCTTTGGAATGTCTTTAGCCTCAGCTGCTTGATATTCTTTAATATCACGTTGCTCTTGTTTTTCTGCTGCAATTTCTTGTGTGTAGTCGTCACCAGCGCCGTATTTTTTAGCTAAAAGCGTGTAAACAACAATGGTGAAAATCCATGTAGGAATAAACAAGTAGTAAAACGACATTACATCAATTGCGTTTAAGCCAAAGCCAAACACAAGTGCTAACGCCCAAGATGCTATAGCCGGTACGCTGCGGGTAATATTTTTATATTTAGCCCAGTAACGTGTTAGGCCAATTTTAGGAAATAACACATGCTCAGCAAACACAATGCCGCCTACTGGTACAACTAATAAGCCTGCGTATGTAAGTAGCGGAAGCATTTGAGAAAATACAAACGGGAAACACGCAATAATTACGGTTACAACACCTACAATAGCGGTGGTGCGTTCACGTGATTGATTAACAAATATAGATTGCGCTGCAAGGCCTGCACGGTAAAGGTTTGCGTTAGCTGTAGTCCAACCGGCAATAATTACAATAACAAAACCAGTCCAACCTAATGCATGGTATGCAACATCGCCCGGATCAAGTGATGAAATAGTTGTTTTAAGTAATACCGCAACACCTGCGCCCATAATACCGGCAGAGATCCACGCTAAGTAATGACCAAAAAACATGCCCACACCAGAAAACAAACCATAGCTTTTGCGTTTAGCAAATCTAAAAATAGCCATGTCGATTAAACCAAAGTGAGTTATTGAGTTAGCAGCCCATGCAAAGCCAATCACTTCTAATAGGCCAATGCCCTTTTCACCATCGGCATTGGTGCCCGTCCATATGGAGGAGTCACCTATGGTCATAAAGTCGCTAAAGCTAGTTAAAGAGGTAGAACCTAATACGTGATTTGAAAGCTCAGGGAATAACGCAAACGAGCCTGCAATAAATATAACAAATAGCCACGGCGCACACAGCTTTGAAAAGTCAGCAACCGTAGAAAAGCCATACATCGCAACAAATACAACAATGGAGCCAACAGCTAAAACAATGGCTACAAACCAAAAGCTATTTGGATACCAATCAAGTTGCGCAGGTATATCAAACAAAAACCGCACGGCGGTGGAGGATACCGTGATCATCGCGGCCGATATAACACTAAAAATAACCACGTTAGCCCAGTTATAGAGCTTGGTCATTGAGTTACCAGCAATTTTGTTTAAGTAGTTATATAAACTTAAGCGGGTTTCTACTGCAATGGGTGCAGTAATCAGCCACCAAGAACACATTGCTAACAGATTACCTATTAATAAACCCAGTAGAATGTCGATGGTTGAAGCGCCTAATGCAACAAACGTTGCACCAATAACAAATTCAGTAGCCGCAACATGTTCGCCGGCGTATAGCCCTGCAAAATGCTTCCAGCCGTGAAGCTTATTATTAGCAACAGGAAGTTGCTCTTCGTTTACATCTTTAAATGTTTGTGTGTGTGGACTCGTTGCCATGGTATTTCCTATTGTTAACAGCAAAGCATTTGATACCAATCTGCATAACTATTTGAATAATTTAACGAGTTAAATTACCCCATAACGTCGTTAAAAATTTTATATTTAGAACAACTAGATATAAAAATTTTTGCCTAGTTACAGTGCAATTTTCTTATCGTTAAATAAACCCCATATTCAAGCAGATTGGTATAGTACCTAAATACTTTGCCTTTTATAATTTGGCTTATAAACGCATGATCTTTTGCCATGTTTTGTTTTATTTTTAGTAAAGCAAAACCATCTACATTTATATTTTGCGTTTGCTTGCCTGTCAGTGTGTAAGGCGAGCAAATCGCGTTTAAAACTTTGTTTATTTAAAAAGCTGCGTGTTTACTGCTTTTTAAGTGCAGGGTATGCACTAAAAAAATCTTGCCAATGCGTTAAATGATCAACATTTGGGTAAGCACTGTGTACATGATTAACAGAGCCTTGCATATGTTGCCCACCGCTGTAATGCAGTACTTGCATATTAGCGTCAATTCCTGCATTTACGCCGGCTTTACTGTCTTCAATTACTAAGCAATGCTCTGGCTTTACACCCATTTGCTTAGCTGCATGTAAAAATAAATCAGGCGCCGGTTTACCACGCTTAACTTCGCTGCTGGTAAAAACCGTATCGCTAAAGTACTTACTTAAACTCACTACGCTCAACGCTTTTGCGGTGCGTGCTGGGCTACTGCTTGTAGCTATACAAATAGGCACAGCTAAATTGTTAAGTACGTCTTCTATACCATCAGTCGTGGTTAGTCCGGTTTCAAATTCGTTTAATAGTGCCTCGCGGTAGTCACCTTCAAAGCTTTCAGGAAGAGTGACATTAAATGCATCCGCTATTTTTTGGCTTACTGTTTTAAAGTTGCAGCCTAAAAAGTGTTGCTGTACATAAGCGCGGTCAATCTCAACGCCTTTTTCAACAAGCATATTAATGAGTACTTGTGCGCTTAAAATTTCGCTATCAATAACAACGCCATCACAATCAAATATCACTAGCTCAATATTAGTATTCATC
Organism: Pseudoalteromonas sp. SR43-5; assembly: GCF_014163835.1. Taxonomy (NCBI): domain Bacteria; kingdom Pseudomonadati; phylum Pseudomonadota; class Gammaproteobacteria; order Alteromonadales; family Pseudoalteromonadaceae; genus Pseudoalteromonas; species Pseudoalteromonas sp. SR43-5. Next base: position 57,483 of record NZ_JACJEA010000009.1, on the reverse strand, counting down.
TTGTCACCTTATTAACACTGTTTGGTTTAGCTAATTTAAGTATAACGAGTTAAGCGCGATTAATATTGTGCAACTTTTTAGTGCAACTCAGAAATGAGCATAAGCTCACCGGTTGAGCATATTCCCTTTATTGTGCGAATATGTCAACACACTGTAAGTATAAAACGCACCAGCTTGATGAAAATACCGCCAGATAAAACTAAAAACCTTTGTATTTAATAAATTTTATAAAAGCATATTGCGACTAAGGTCGTAGTAAAAAAATTACATTAATGTAAAAAGTGTATCTGCAAATTCATCTCATCTGTTTTACAAATCACATTAATCTAATTAATCAGTTTTACCGAAGTTAATAAAATTAATACTATCGTTAACAGATTAACAGCCTGCACCACTGCCGGCACTTTTAAATAGATGAGGTCGACAATGAATACTCAAATAAACAAAACAAAATTAACACTAACTGCACTGGCACTTGCAATGGCATTACCGGCAAGCGCAGCAACAACTCTTACTAAAGATAACGGCGCAGCTGTTGGCGACAACCAAAATTCAATTACTGCTGGCGAACGTGGCAGTGTATTACTAGAAGACGTGCAACTAATTCAAAAACTGCAACGCTTTGCACGTGAGCGTATTCCTGAGCGTGTTGTGCATGCTCGTGGTACCGGCGCACACGGTGTGTTTGTAGCATCAAAAGAGCTAGATGATTTAACAATTGCAGCACCGTTTGCACAAGCTGGTAAAGAAACAGACGTATTTGTTCGTTTTTCATCGGTAATTCACTCAAAAGGCAGCCCAGAAACACTGCGTGACCCACGTGGCTTTGCAACTAAGTTTTACACAGACCAAGGTAACTGGGATTTAGTAGGTAACAACTTACCGGTGTTCTTTATTCGCGATGCGATTAAATTTCCAGACATGGTTCACTCTTTAAAACCATCTCCGGTTGATAATATTCAAGATCCTAACCGCGTATTTGACTTTTTCTCGCACGAACCAGGTTCTACACAAATGCTAACGTGGGTTTACAGCGACTACGGTACACCAGCAAGTCTTCGTAAAATGGACGGTTGGGGTGTACATGCATACAAAATGATTAACAAATCGGGCGATGTTAAATACGTTAAGTTTCATTGGGTAAGCCAACAAGGTATTGATAACCTTGACGCAAAAGAAGTAGCTAAAGTGCAAAGCCAAGACTTCCAACACTTAACACGCGACCTTTACAGCGAAATTGGCAAAGGCAATTTCCCTAAATGGGATCTGTACATTAAAACGCTTGATCCATCGCAGCTTGATGACTTTGATTACAACCCGTTAGATGCAACAAAAATGTGGTTAGACATTAAAGAAACTAAAGTAGGAACAATGACCCTAAACCGTATGCCAACTAACTTCTTCCAATCTACGGAACAAGTAGCAATGGCACCGGCAAACATTATTCCAGGTATTGAGCCATCAGAAGACAGACTATTACAAGGTCGTATGTTTTCTTACGCTGATACACAAATGTACCGCCTAGGTGCTAACCACCAGCAACTGCCAATTAACCGTGCAAAAGTTGAAGTGGTTAACTACAACCAAGACGGCGCAATGAATATTGGTAACACTACAAGCAATGTGAACTACCAGCCAAGCCAAGAAAACGTAGCTGAAAACCCAATTGCACGTAGAAGTAACACAGAGCTAAAAGGCTTTGTACAACAAGCTGCGATTAAAAAGCAGCAAAACTTCGCGCAAGCTGGTGTTATATACCGTGGTTTTAGCAAGCAAGAACGTACAAACCTAATTAATAACCTAGCAGGCGATTTAGGCAAAGTGCAAAACAGCAGTGTTAAACACAAAATGCTTAGCCACTTTTACAAAGCTGATAGTGAGTACGGTACACGCTTAACTAAAGCTGTAAACGGCGACCTTAAAATGGTTAAACAACTAGCCGCTAACTTATAAGCAACTAGTTAAAAGCAATTAGTCCCAACTAAATAGCTATTTAAACCACAATCATGAGGAAGGAATAAACCCTTCCTCTTTTATAAGAGACAATTGTTATGCGTAATTTATTAATTATAGTCGCTCTATTTCTGAGCTTTACCAGTAGCGTTTACGCTCAAAATACATCAGATACACAAACACCCAGTACGCAATCTGAAACCCAACATTCTGCAAAAACTCAATACGATAGTTTATTTGCTTATTACTTTGCCGCAGCACGCACAAACGACACAGCTGTAATAGAGCAATTTGTAGATGCCGGTATTCCTATCGACAGCTACAACAATAAAGGCTACACCGCGTTAATGATTGCTACTTACCATGGTAATAAAAACACGGTTAACACACTTTTACACTTAGGCGCTAATGCCTGTCTAGAAGATAACCGTGGCAACACAGCGCTAATGGCCGCTATTTTTAGAGGTGAATTTAGTATAGCTAAAACACTCGTATCACTTGATTGCGATAACGCGCATCAAAACAAAGCCGGTCAAACAGCAGAGCAATTTGCACAAACATTTGGTCAACAAAAAGTTATAGAGTTACTAGCGCAGGTAAATAATGCAAAATAATCTGCACGCAACAAAAAGCCCTAAAATAATAGGGCTTATTTTTAATAAAATTAGCCTTATGTTGCAGACGCTATTTGAGGTTGTTTAGGCTTTTCTCGCGTTACAAAGTAGCAAATTAGCGAGCCCACTGTTACCAGTACAACCCCCTGCCAAAACGAAGCACTCAGCGTAATAGATAAATACAACGCCGAAATAATAGTAGAAAACACCGGTGTAAAGTACGAAAGTGTTCCCAACAGCATTAAGTTACCGCCAATTATAGCTTGATTCCACAGTGCATAACCGCTCCCCACTACTACACCAGCTAATAGCAAAGTTATGCTTGAGCCCAGTGAAAACGTTAATGGCGCTTCATTACAAAAACCATATTGCGCCCACAAACTCATTGCCGTGACAGTAAAAAATAACGTAATAGCATTTTTACCATTACTCAGCTTTTGCGTAACTACGCAATAAATAGCCCATATAAACGCTGCAGCTAATGCCATTAAGTAAGTAGCAGGATTATCAGCAAAGTTAGTAACAAGCGTATCGAGTGACATTTTTTGATCGCCTGTAATACACCAAGCAACGCCTAAAAAAGCAATGATCATGCTTGGGTAAACCCAGAAACTTACTTTTTTACGACCAATAATAATAGAGAGCAGTATAGTCAGCGTGGGCCATAAATAATTAATAACCGCCATTTCCATTGCCTGATGACGGCTGTTTGCCATACCAATAGAAAGCGCCAAGCAAATTTCGTACGATACAAATAATAAAGTACCTATTACCAAGTAACGTTTCGAAAAACCACTAAACTTGGGCACTCCCATAACCAAAATTAAAAATATCGCACTGACAGAATACATAGCCGCCGCACCACCAATGGGGCTAAACAACTCAGAAATATCCCGTAGTAATGCAACTAAGCAACTCCACAGTAATATGGCCGCGACTCTATAAAGCGTGTATTTATTTTTGCTTATAAAATCCATTTGCCAATCCAAAAGTACTACTCGTAAATTTGAAACTAAACTAACAGTAATTATTTAATTAAACAATAAGGGTCTGTTGTTCTTTCAAGGTTGAATTTGCAGCAGTCTGTTTGGTATTTAGGCAAGGCAGAGCCTATATAGTGTGGTTATTCCCCATTAATGGGCGATAACGTAGCATTAATGCCAAACAGGCGCTGCCCAAAGGGTTCTTCCTAGGGACTACTTACTCTTTGTTGCTCGGTTTTTACTTAGCCCACTAGGTTACAAATCTCGCGCCGCGATTAAATAGCCCCTAGTTTGAACAAATTTTAATCCGCAAAGATCAACAGACCCTAAAGTTAATAGCTTAAACCTCTCATTTGTTTTTAGCATTCACCCTTTTTAGTAATTGACCTTTTGGTCAGTAAAGCTACAATCAATCAATACGTTAAACACGCAAACTTTATAATGACCACAAAAATAAAGCCAAATAAAAAAGAAGTCACACGCGAGAAAAACCAAAAACTAATTTTAGATGCCGCCGAGCAATTGTTTTCGCAATTAGGTTACGACGGAGCAAGTATGAGCATGGTTGCTAAAGAAGCGCAGGTGCCAAAAGCTAATATTTTGTATTACTTTAAAAGTAAGGATGGTCTGTACGAGTCTGTGATTGACCGCATAATAGCTAATTGGAACTTAGGGCTCGATAACGTCACAATTAACGACGATCCAGCTACCGTGCTTTATAACTATATTAAAAGCAAAGTAATACTGGCCGTAAATCAGCCAATGCAATCTCGCTTATTTGCCAGTGAAATACTGCGCGGTGCACCCTATTTACAAAACTACTTTAGAACCAATACCCGCCCTTGGGTTAAACAAAAGGTTGATGTACTTCAAGCATGGATGGACGCTGATAAAATGGATAAGGTTGATCCCTACCATTTGCTCTTTACTATTTGGTCTACCACGCAATATTACGCCGACTTTCAGGCTGAGGTTTTACTCGTAATGAACAAATTAGAGTACGACGAAACCGATGTGGCACAAATTACGCAATCAATTGCCCACATAATTTTAAAAGGTATTGGTCTTAAAATACCTGAGCAAAGTGAGACTTAACCCATGACACCCTTTACTACACCCGATTTATTTGACGATCATCGCGATAACGTGCAAGTAGCAGACAGCGGCCTTTATCACTTTGGTAAAAAAACCACGTTTTATGGCAAAGTAGTTACCGTTACCTGCCCAGAAGACAACTCTTTTGCCGCCGATATATTGCATGAAAATGGTGAAGGTAAAGTATTGGTTATAAACGGGTTTGCGAGCAAACGCTTTGCGTTTATAGGCGATATTATGGCCGAGCGTGCCTTAAGTAATGGCTGGGAAGGCGTAATAATAAATGGCTGTTGCCGAGATATAGAAATACTCGCCACGATGAACTTACCTGTAATGGCGCTAGGCTCTACACCGCGTAGTACCTTAAAGCGCGGCTTTGGTGATAAAAACCAAGCTGTTACCATGCTTAGCACTACTATTGAACCTAACGATTGGGTTTACGCCGATATTAACGGTTTAATCATCAGTAAAACGCCCCTTATTTAGCACTCAAAGCCATATAAATAAAGACCAACTTGGTGCATCTGCGCACCAAGTTGGTTTGTTTTAGCTCATTTTAATCTCACTATTTTTACAGACCACATTTACAAATCTCATACAACCCAACAAAACCTGACCAGTTGGACAGGATTTTAATTTATGGCATTCCTCTTGCTTAGTCTAAGCACTATAAAATCAAAACTACCGATTAAAAAGCGGAGCCTTAGCAATTGCATTAAATTAGTGATCTATTATAACGCGAAGAAAATGACGCAGTGAGTGCGCTATTTAATCCGATAAAATGATCATGTTTTTAATAAAATTGGTATTCATAATAATAATAACCAGCCCGCTTTTTAATCACTCTTAACTTAATAAGTAAGTACTTGGTCAGTTTTATAATAATGAGCTGCAAATGAGTGATAAAAAAAACAACAAAGGTATATTTTGCAATCACGGTCCTACCCTGTGGCAAACAAGCCAGTCTGGAGTGCTTGCAAACAATCGCTTAGCTGTAAAAGATGTATTTGCAGTAAAGGGCGAGCGTAACAGCGCAGGCAACCCACACTGGTTTAAAACAGCTAAACCGGCTCAAAATACGGCAAGCTCGGTTAATAAGCTCATGACCGCTGGTTGTAACTTTATAGGCTTTACCCATACTGACGAGCTAGCTTATAGCTTAGAGGGTAATAATATACATTATGGCGCTGCGCAAAATCCTAAATTAAAAGGGCATGCTTGCGGTGGTTCGAGTATGGGGTCTGCTGCTGCAGTTGCTGCTAACTTAGCTGATATTGGCTTAGGCACCGACACCGGCGGCTCAATTAGAATACCCGCCAGCTATTGTGGTTTATATGGCATAAGGCCAAGCCATAACGTGATTGAAAAAGACGGCCTTATACCGTTGGCTCCCCCTTTTGATACCATAGGTTGGCTTACCCAAAGCGCTGAGCTATTAAGCGGTGTAGGTAATGTACTGCTACCAAATCAAGCTATTAATAACGTTGATACCTTAGTTATTTGCGAGCCGTTATTTGAACTCGTTGACCCTGTTTTACAAGCCCCACTTAAACAATTGCTTGAAAAAACCAAGCCTAATTTTAAGCACCATAAAGAATTTGAACTACCTAACAGCAGCTTATTAAATGAACTTGCTGATAGTTTTAGAGTACTGCAAGGGCGAGCAATCGCAAAAACGCATAAAGACTGGCTTCAATTGCAGGGGCAACTTCCCCAGTTTGCTCCTGCAATTGCAGCACGTTTTAATATGGCGCTTGCCCTAACTGATCAAGAAGAACAAGAAGCACTAAAAGTGCAAACCCAATGGCAAACACTAATAGCTAAAAACCTAAATACAAACAGCTGTTTATTTTTGCCAACCACCCCCACAACCGCACCTAAATTAGGCGCCGACACAAGCGCCTTACGCATGCAAATTATTACGCTTTCGGCAATTGCAGGGCTTAGTGGCTCAGCGCAAGTGCATTTACCACTGGCTGATTTAGCAAATGATCATCCGTATGGTTTTTCATTAATGATGAGCCACGGTAACGATAAAAGCCTACTTGCTTGCGTTAAGCACCTAGCTGCACACTTTAAACAGGACACACCGGCATGACCACACACAACATTGCATTTACCGCGTCTCATTTTTCGGCCACTGAGGCGGGTATAAATATACTAAAACAAGGCGGTACAGCTACCGAGGCTATGGTAGCGGCTGCCGCTGCTATTAGCGTTGTATATCCACATATGAACTCAATTGGTGGCGACAGCTTTTGGCTTATCGATAAGCCAAATCAAAAAACGCCCACTGCTATTGACGCCTGCGGCCGCGCAGCAACTAATACAACGCCCTATAACACGCTCACGCAAATACCAGAGCGCGGCGGATTAAGCGCACTTACTCAAGCGGGCACAATACGCGGCTGGCAAAAAGCGCTTGAACTAGATGAGCAAGCGGCACTACCACTGTCACAAATTTTAGCACCTGCTATTGAACTTGCTCGCGAGGGCTTTACAGTTACAAAAAGCTTGCAAGCAGGCTGCGAAAAGCTAGCCGCTGCTAACAATACCAATGAGGCGTTTAAAAGCCTCTACATACCCAATGGCAAGCCCTTGCAAGCAGGTCAACATTTTAAAAACCCTAAACTTGCAGCAACGTTTGAATACCTAGCAAAACATGGCTTAAACGCATTTTATGAAGGCGTACTTGCCAACTCATTTGCCGCTGACTTAGCAAAAGCAGGCAGCTCAATTACCGCAAGTGACATTGCAAATACTAAAGCCGAGGTAGTTACTGCGCTAAATGCAAACCTCAGTGGTATTGATTGCTACAACTTACCCGCGCCAACACAAGGCGTGCATTCACTACAAATAATTGGTGCCGTAAATAAGTTAAAGCATTTAGCTAAAACCGATGCCGACTGGACACATTTAATTGTTGAGGCAACTAAACAAAGCTTTACCCATCGCCCTACCCTTTGGGCTGACCCTGAAGCATTAGGAGACGATTATAAAAACGCACTAACCGATAATCGCTTAAGCGAACTTGCTAACAATATTGATATGGCCAAAGCCAAAAAATGGCCATTTAACGCAGAGCCTGGCGATACTGTGTGGATGGCAGCCAGAGATAAAAACGGGCAATTAGTCAGCTTTATTCAAAGCATTTACTGGGAATTTGGCAGCGGAATATTAATGAGTGAAGGCGGCTTTGTGTGGAATAACCGTGGTTTAAGCTTTAGTTTAAACAATCAAGATACCAACGCCCTTGCTCCAAATAAAAAGCCCGCTCATACACTTAACCCAGCACTGGCAAAGTTTAGCGATGGTCGTCGACTTGCTTACGGAACAATGGGCGGTGAAGGGCAGCCACAAACTCAAGCCGCTGTTTTTGCAGGCTACGCGTGGCGAAATAAATCTATAAAACAAGCAATTAGCGACCCTCGTTGGTTACTTGGACGAACATGGGGCGATACGAGTACAAATTTAAAAATTGAAAAAGAGTTAGTTTTTCATATAGAACATGAATTAAATCAACGTGACCACGATTGGGTAAGCGTTGATAATAATAACGAAATGATGGGGCACGCTGGGGCTATTTTAGATACACCTACAAGCCTTGAAGCTGCAACAGATCCTCGTTCAGATGGACGTGCAACAGTAACTACAGCAGGAACACAATGTCAGAAATAATAAATCAATGGCCAATTATAGTAGCCTTAATAGCAACCGGTATTTTTGCCGGTATTTTAGCAGGACTTTTTGGTGTAGGCGGCGGTATTGTTATCGTCCCTGTGCTGTATTTTTTACTGCAAGGTTTTGGCGTAAGCCCAGAGTCGGCAATGATGATAGCCACCGCTACATCACTTGCAACCATAGTACCTACTTCGCTTTCATCTATTCGCTCGCATCATAGCAAAGGGAATATTGACCTTGCGCTAATAAAATACTGGGCACCATTTATTTTAGTTATGGCCGTTGTAGGCAGCTACTTAGCGCACTCAATACGCGGTAATGCACTGGTACTTATGTTTGCCTGTATTGCTATTTTAGTCAGTTTAAACATGCTATTTAGAGCCGGCGCACCCGCGCTTGTAAAACAACTGCCAGGAAAATTTGGTCAAGGGGTTATGGCAAGTATTGTAGGTGGTTTGTCGGTAATGATTGGCATAGGTGGCGGCACTATTGGCGTACCTATGCTAAACGCATTTAATGTACGCGCCCATGTTGCAGTAGGTACTGCGGCCGTTTTTGGTTTATTGATTGCACTACCTGGCGTTATTACCTTATTAAGTATTGGCACAACGCCAACCGATGCTCCCCTAGGTACGTGGGGGTTGGTTAACCTCCCTGCCTTTTTTCTTATTATTCCGTTGACTATTTTATTTGCGCCTATTGGCGTAAAAATTGGTAGCAAGCTGGATCAAAAACAACTAAAACGCGCCTTTGCCGTTGTCTTAATGATAACCGGCATACGCATGCTTATTCAGACTCTGGGAGCCTAAAATATGTTTAATAACACGCAAGTTCAAACCTTAAACCCACCACAGCGTTTATTAATGGGACCAGGCCCAATTAATGCCGACCCTCGTGTTTTACGTGCTATGTCGGCGCAGCTTATAGGCCAATACGACCCAGTAATGACCGGTTTTATGAACGAAACCATGGCACGTTACCGCGAAATTTTTAAAACTAAAAACGAATGGACCATGCTAATAGATGGCACATCGCGCGCAGGGATTGAAGCCGTATTATGCTCAATTTTACGCCCAGGCGATAAAGTACTTGTGCCAATTATGGGGCGCTTTGGCCACCTACTTGCTGAAATAGCAGAACGCGTTGGCGCAAAGGTGCACACAATAGAAGTACCGTGGGGCGAAGTGTTTACGCCAGAACAAATCGAAAAAGCCATTGTTGATGTAAAACCCCATGTACTTGCTATGGTACAAGGCGATACATCCACCACCATGAACCAACCTCTTGAGCATATTGGCGATATTTGCCAAAAGCACGATGTACTATTTTATTGTGATGCCACCGCCTCCATTGTGGGTAACGAACTTCCTGCCGATGAATGGAAACTCGATGCACTTTCTGTTGGTCTGCAAAAGTGTTTAGGCGGACCTTCTGGGTCTGCGCCATTAACGCTTAGCGATAAATGCGCCGATTGGATCCAAAAACGCAAAAAGGTAGAAGCAGGTATTCGCACGGCCGACCATACCGACGGCACAGAGCCCTTTGTACGCTCTAACTATTTTGATTTAGGCATGATCATGAATTACTGGGGAGAGGAGCGCCTCAACCATCATACCGAAGCCACCAGCATGCTGTACTGCGCCTCAGAATGCGCCCGCATAGTCATTGAAGAAGGCGTGGATAAATGCGTAGCGCGCCACAAATTACATGGCGATGCCATGCTAACAGGCATTCAAGCGCTCGGCTTAAATGTATTTGGTGATTTAACACATAAAATGAACAACGTACTGGGTGTGTATATACCCGAGGGCATTAATGCCGATCACGTACGCGGACAAATGCTAACCGATTTCGGAATAGAAATTGGCACCTCGTTTGGCCCGCTGCATGGCAAAATTTGGCGTATTGGCACTATGGGCTACAACGCCCGCAAAGATGCTGTATTACAAACACTCGCAAGCTTAGACGCTTGCTTACATGCCAACGGTTACAAAGGCCCTAAAGGCGAAGCCGCTATTGCCGCCCTTGCTCACTATAAATAAAAAAAGGATTTAGCATGACGATTGTAAGCCCACAACACAGCCCTTTATTAGATAAAGAACTTGCTGATGAATACGCAACACGCGCTTTATCTCGCTGTAAAACCCTCAGCGCACTATCGCAAATGCAAGGCGGTATTCACCGCGTGTACTTATCAAAAGAGCACAAAGATTGTAACGCCGTTACTGCATCGTGGATGGTTGAGGCAGGCATGCAATCGTGGCAAGACGAAGTGGGCAACCTTTGGGGGCGACTAAAATCATCAAACCCCCATGCTAAACGTTTAATTATAGGGTCGCACCTCGACACCGTACCAAACGCAGGTGCGTTTGATGGTATTTTAGGTGTACTACTGGGGATAGAAATTGCAGCGCTTGCACATAAGTTAAAGCTCGACCTGCCCTTTCATTTAGATGTAGTGGGCTTTTGCGATGAAGAAGGCACCCGCTTTGCCACCACTTTAATTGGCTCAAAAGCCCTCGCTAACGAATTTGACCCACAGTGGCTAAACATTGAAGACACAAGCGGCATAACTATGCGCCAAGCCATGCTCGACTTTGGTTTAAACCCCAACGACTATGCAAAGGCCGCACTAAACAAAAACGAATTACTAGGTTACTGGGAAACTCATATTGAACAAGGTCCTGTACTCGAATCGGTTAATCAGGCGTTAGGCGTTGTAACTGCAATCGCAGGAGCAAAGCGCGCCATGCTTACCCTAACAGGCCAAAGCGGTCATGCGGGTACAACCCCAATGAACTTGAGGCAGGATTCACTAGCAGGCTGCGCTGAATTAGTAACCGAAATTGAAAAACTAGCAAGTAATGCTAAAAATGGCGAAGTTGCCACCGTAGGGCAAATACAGTCTCGCCCTGGGGCTACAAACGTGATTGCAGGCAAAACAACCATAAGCCTAGACGCACGCGCACAAAGCGACACCGATCTCGCTAACTTACTAAGCGTCATACAAAACAGCGCTCAATCTATAGCAAGCAAACGCAATTTAACGCTTGATTGGCAATGGACGCATGCCGCCGATGCCGTAGCGTGCGACACCACTCTTCAGCATTTGTTTTCAAGCGCATGTAAACTCAATAACCAAGCATCGCCTTCACTTGCCTCAGGCGCAGGGCACGATGCAATGGCAATCGCTCCAATTTGCCCCGTTGGCATGTTGTTTATACGCAGCCCTGGCGGTATAAGCCATCACCCAGCAGAAGCGGTTATAGACGGCGATGTAACAAAGGCACTCAGTGTAATGTACAGCGCGCTTTTACTTTATGTGAAAGAGTGTGAGTGATTTAAGGTAATCGAGTAAACCAAGTATATTAACTTGGTATGCTTAGGGGCTTAAACCTCCTCAAAGTCATTTGGAGGTTATTACTGAAGGCAGGTAAATGCAGGAATATACGTTATTTAAAGTAGCTTTATCGGGCTGCCCTTTGCTCTTTTAGGCTAAGGCGTTTATGTGAGCTATATACATGTTGAATGTTTGTACCATTAACCAAATATGCATCCATTTCGACGGTAATTAAACCCGATAATGGCTTGATTTCTAGAACACCCAACTCACCTAAATTTGCAGATAGTAAAGTATTATTCCTAATAGCTAACAAAGTTTTGTCAGTATCTCGTAAGTCACCATTCACATATAATTTAGCACCACTAAACCAAGTGTTAATTATTTTAACTTTGATTGACTTAATAGTAAATTCAAAGGATTTTCTCATCAGATCTCCATACCCAGAAATGTAATTATTATACTTTGTGTTCTTATGTGCTTGGCGCACAAACACTTTTTTTTAATACCCGTTTAGTCGATGCTGGGTAATTTTTTAGTGCAGCCAAAGGGCGAATTGGCCGCTGAACCAAATTACCTGAGCAGTTTGGGCACACGTTATTTAATAACGTTTGAGCACAGCCAGAACAAAATGTGCATTCAAATGAACAAATAAAAGCCTCTGTGGACTTTGCAGGTAGATTCTTATCACAACATTCACAATTAGGTCTTAAATCTAGCATTTAGCGCTCCCTTTTATCCACCCAATGCTGAGTAAATATCTATTACCTTTTATAACTTTTGATACCTGATGCTCACTTACATCAGGGCGAAATAGCTTAACCCGCTTTGTTTCAAATATCGGATTACTACAAATAAACTCACCACCCAAATCTGCTTTTTTAAGCACTATATTCAACCGATAGTGTTTACCAGATTCAACTTTGTCTGTGTGTGGTGCTATTTCACTTCCTTGTGGGAATTTAAGCAAATATGTATCAAATTTAATTGGCCACGTAGCACCACAAATCAACATTTTATCGTAGCCTGATTTTTGTCGGCCTCGCTCCCAACAAAATAATTTACTCAAAAAAAACATACAATCCCTCGAAACAGCTAATAAGCTGCAGGTTAACTCGTTTTTTTATATTTATTGATAAACAAACCATAGCCGAGTTCATATTTTGATTCAATCGATTACTGTATTTTACGTGGGATATAAAAGGGAGTTTTAATGGTGTTTTGATTGGCGTTTTAATAGACATTATGGTGGCTATAATTGACAGAAAATCAAAATATAGCCACCCGTTTTACTTTAATGCTTATTTAAGGTCTTATTTAATCGTTACCTTTGCATCACTTACCCATGTTTCAGTTATAGCTTCATCATTTTTATCAACTAAATACGCGCGTATGTTCACCGGATTGTTGTTAGCTTGTTTGTAGTCAAACGCTAATCGCCATTGGTTTGTACCAACTACCGGATAAACTCCAATAGGTTCTAATATTTCACCGTTGCTGGCTTCAACAATCGGCTTTATACCACTTTTGTTATCTAAGCCTTTAAATACTGGACCTTCAAAATCAATCACCATCTTGTTAACGCCTTCAGGAATAGGCTGGCCGGGAATTCCGCCTAAGCCTTGGCGAGTATTTACAACGCTTGCAAGGTTTTTTGATTTTGGATCGAGTGGACGCCATTCAATATCATAAGAAAAGGTAAACTCATCACCTTTGCGCGCCTCTTTTTCGGGCACCCAGTAGGCAACAATATTGTCGAACGTTTCATCTTTTGTAGGAATTTCGATTAACTGAACTGCGCCTTTGCCCCAATCGCCAGTAGGTTTAATCCACGCTGATGAACGCTTATTGTAAAATACGCCGTCGTCTTGGTAGTTATTAAAGTCACGATCTCTTTGGATTAAACCAAACCCTTTTGGATTCTCATCAATAAAGCTATTGGTCGACACCGACTGAGGGTTATTTAATGGGCGCCAAACGTATTGACCCGATCCTGTGTGAATCGCCAGGCCATCGCTGTCGTGAATTTCTGGGCGCCAATCTTTAGCTTCTGTTTTATCTTTTTGTGAGTACCAATACATACTGGTTAATGGCGCTATACCTAAACGCTCAACATCGGCGCGCATATACAAATTAGCCGTTACAGAGGTAATATGGCCTTTGGCTTCTTTGTTATCTTTACTTAAACCAAATCGATAAGCACCAGTGATAGAAGGCCCTTCAAGCAATGCCCAAACAGACACACTTTCACCTTTTTTCTCTGCGGGGCCAATCCAAAATGCAGAAAAACGCGGAAATTCTTCTGGCTGATTCATGCCCGTATTAATCGCGATACCTCGGGCCGAGAGTCCATATTGCCCCTCTGGGCCGTCGGTACGAAAATAAGACGCGCCTAAAAAAGATATCCAATCGGGTTTCATATCTGGGCGCATTATTCTAAAGCCTGCAAATCCAAACCCCTCTGGGAGATCGTGAGCTGGGCTGTCATCAGGCATATCAAAAATATCATTACTAAAAGGTACATTTTGAACCTGATTTTTATCGTCTCTGATGTAAATACTTACTGGCTCAGGAAAATATCGGCCAGGGTAAAATAATTGTACGGGCGCCTTTTTTCCACTTGGGTATAAGGTTTCATCTTCTTTAAAGCGTATTTTCCAGTGTTCGTCATACGTAATTTTATCGATTAACTCCGGCGCTGGCACCTTAGTTGGCGTATAGGGCTTTTCGGCTGAGGCTTTTGCTAGGGCTTTTAAGTCTTCGAATGAAAACTCCGTTTTATCTACTGCTTCTGTCGCGTAAGACGACATCGAAGTGCTAAAAATAATTGCGATAAATAACTTTAATTTCATAAAAAGAATGTCCAATAAATTGAGTCAAATAAAAATGGGAACGCTGCACGAACGTATGTTTAACTTAAAGTTCTGTATGGATATTACGTGACGTAATATGAACTAGTGTTTACTAAAATATAGTTATTTGACTACAGGACCTCCCATAGTTATTTTTTTAGGTATTGGTTTTAAGGGATATTGCGCGCGTTTGATGATATCGCTGAAGTGAAATAAGTGGGGATAGCCCAATTTATTATTAGATCGCTGGTATTCAAATGGATAAGGGTTGTATTTAGGTGGTGGAAAACGAAGAGGCTCACCCCTTTTAAAACTTGCAATTAATGGCTGAGTTTTATTTGGCCCTCACTTCAGGGCATGTTTTTATGTTTTTGAAGTTAATTTTTCAATAGCATCTTTAGCTTCTTTCAAACTTACACCATGAACAGATCTATAATATTTTATTGCTCTAACTTTATGACCTGATTTTAAAGCAACAATAACATCACCTTCAGTTACGCTGCCATGCTTAGGTATTGAGTTACCAAATATTAATATAAATAAAACTGCAATAACCGCTAAAACACCCCAAATATATTCAATTTCCATAAATATCCTCGATGTTCGAAAAATAATGAGCCTGTAGGTTAACTCGTTTTTTATTTATTTTTATTGATAAACAAACCATAGCTGAGTTCCTCTTTTGTTTGTAATAATGTTCACCAAGAGCAAAATGTATTTTTATTTTATCTTATTTTAATTATTCTTATTGGCTACTGGTTAAATAGCCTTTCGCATTTTATTTAATAACTCGTAGCATGCTTTATACAACAGTATTTCCATGTCTTCGTTATGGTACAAAGGACCCCAACGAAAAAAGCCTCTTAAGCTAAATTTTTTAGCTATGAATTCGCGCCACGTAACAGATTTAGAAACGCTGAACGTTTTAATCGTCTTATTGTGTTTAATATTATACAAGCGCGATACTAACTTAACTTTTGGTCGCCAAAATAGCGGAATAATAGCTGTATCAAAATCTATAGTGAATGCATCACCACCATGCAAAGTAACTATAACAACATCTAAACCAATATCTGACTTTTTAGGCTCTTTAATAGACGAAATACTGTGAAGACAAAAAATATCTTCAAGCTTCTTGTGCATATGATCTTGTAGTGAATCGCCCGTTATATAAAAAAACGACTCTACCTTAGAAAAATGGCTGTTATTAGCTACAGCTAACGATCCCAAATAAACATTTGGCTTTTCAGAGCTAAACCAATCGAATAGCAAATTCAAATTCCTTTTTACTTATGCCGAATAAATAGGCCATAAAGTTGTTATCTAAGGTTAGGGTGAAAAAAGCAAAAACCAGCTGTTTATGTTCTGCTTTACGATTTTTTATTATGCTTAATTATTTTACTACGTAATTGAACCCCAAGTAACGTCCCTAATAAAACAGCAATAACATGCAGCAAAGCCGAAACCAAATATACTAAAGGCTCCATTGATATCTCTAATAAAATGTATAGTAAGGCACCGACACTTAGATTAATAAACCAATAAACCGCCATAACTAAAAAGGCTTGTTTATAGGGACTCACTGTTTGCTTATAGCCTAAGTAACAATACACGATTAAAAAGGTTACAAATCCGAGGACGTAATAAGTAAAAGTTAATGAGGTACTTTGAGTCATTTCATCAAAGCCAACAATCTTTGTTGCTATTGTTGATAAAGCAACTAGCAATAAATACAAGCCTACTGAAAAGAGTACAATCCTAGAGCATTTCACGATAATCCTTTAGCAATACAACGAGGCTGTAGAATAACTTCTATAGCCAAATTCAATTAATTAGTTTCTTTAATTAACTCTAAGCATTTTAAAGCAATGTGTAATAAATGTATTACCCATTAAACAGGCTGTTTTCATAAAAAGAGTAATTCTACAATCTCAACGCCTCAATTAAACAGCGTAAAATAGCTGGTTACAATAAGCTAGGTACGAACAAAAAACTAACTATTAGAAGTCCGTTTAAGCAACTATTAGAGTTCAGTAGCTTGTACATATTTACAGCACTCTCTTAACAAGGTCTCTGCGGCCTCTTTGTTAGACTGATCATGTTTACTCGAACCTAGTTCAACACCCATTGCCGTATAAACACTGCTATTTAATTGTAAATATTTAGTTTGATTAGGTGCAATTATTAGCTGTTTTGTATTACTCCACACTCCTGTGAGTGGGCTCCAGCTAATTTTTAAATCGTAATTACCCGCAGGTAATTTTATGTAAGAGAAAGTATTGTTTGGTAGTGCTACAATTTTTTTATCATTTATACTTACACGCATATCTGATGCCGCTGGTGGGGTTAACAACCTATGGAATACTAAAACACTTTGCTCTTCATTTGGTTGAGGTAGCTGTACCTGGTCAAAAGTTAAAGCATCTCTTGGGGCTGAAGCACAACCACTTAAAAATAATAGTAAGAAAAAATATATATAACGCATAAACACCTATCAGATTTGAATTATAACGAGCCTGTAGATTAACTCGTTTTTTATTTTTTTTGATAAACAAACCATAGCTGAGTTCCTATTTTGGTTCAATCGTTATTGCATTTCACGTGGAATATAAAAAGAGGACTAGGTGTTGTTTTAATTGACGTTTTGGAAGGTATTACTGGAAATTTAGTATGCTAACTGTTTGTTATTATCCTAACTTGCCGTATTTCAGAGTACTCGGACTGAATTAACCCAAAGCATTTAAGATCGTGAAACTGATTTTTCCAGTAACCACTTTGACGCCTTATACCTTCCTCTTTGAACCCAACTTTTAAAAGGAGTGACTCAGATGCAGAGTTTCCAAGAACAGTATCGCCTTGAATACGATTAAGTTTACCGCAAGATAAGTCACCTGAAAATGCGGCTTTAACTATTCGATGAACTGCTTCAGTGGAAAAACCCTTACCCCAATATTTAGGTAGTAAATCATATCCAATAACAGCATTTTTCATTTTAGGACTCCAAGTATTAAAGCCGCAAGTACCTATAAGTTGATCTGTTTCTTTTAGGCGAATAGCCCAACGAATACCTGAGTTTTCTTTAAAACGAGCGTTAAAAAACTCAATTAAATGGCTGGCTTGTGACAGTTCAGTAAACGCCTCTAAATCATAATATTCTACAACTGAATTGTCCGAGAACAACTCAAACAAACTATTTGAATCTTCTTTTGATAATTGATCTAACCTTAAGCGATTTGTCTCTAAAGTTGGAAATGACAACCTAAATCCTCCGTGAAATATAACAAGCCTGTAGATTAACTCGTTTTTTAATTTTTTATTGATAAACAAACCATAGCTGAGTTCCTATTTTGGTTCAATCGGTTACTTCACTTCACGTGGAATATAATAAGAGGACTAGGTGTTGTTTTAATTGATGTTTTGGAGGGTATTACTGGATAATTTAGTGTGAGTGTCTTTTTACTCTTTCTTTCATTTCAGCTCAGCTTTTTGCGTGATTTATTTTTATAAAACCCACTTAACCCGCTGCTTTAATTTATTATTTATGTAAAAGCTAGAATGAATCTCATCCTAACTCTTTAGCTTTTGTTTAACTCTATTTTTGAAACGTAAAATACAATACCAGCAACAAGGCCTACTATAGAAAATAAAAATAATTGTAAAAAGCTATATCCATAACCTATTAACGTAATTGAACCATTTTCGACCAATACCTTACCATTAATGATTGAGCTATCTAAACCTGAAGGGAAAACAAAAAAGAAAGAAACTAAGCAAGTAGATATAACTGAAGATTTGAGCACTGTATTTAGCGAATAACCACAGCTTTTAGTGATAAATTTATAAATGGGAAATGCTGTTACTGGAACCAAAATTAGAACAACTATTAACGTCCAAATAAATATACCAAAAGGCATAATAGTAAATTTCCTTTCAATTGCCATTGGCGCTAAAAATGCAACAATTAAAGAGGCTAAAATAAAGCTAAATATTGTTCTCAACTCGAAACCTTCTTAGAAAGCTAACGCCTGCCATAACCGATTTGTAGCGCTCTTGCACAAATCCGGTTAATGGCTTTGTTATGTAAGGTCACCGTCAAGTCCAAATTTTTTTCTGTTCAAAACTAGCGCTGCCAGCACAGTTACTCCTAACACTGTACCAACAGGGAACATGAAGAGTAACAATGTTGAATATATTATTAGTGCCCAAAAAAGCCACTTAGTTCGATAGTTTAAGCCCACAACGGAAAATGTTAAAAAGCAAAGTGCAACTAAAAATAAGATGAACCCTGTTACTGTTGATGACATTTCTTCTTGTGATATTTTAGGTTCATTACTTCCAAACAGCGTTATCTCTTGAAATGAAGAGGACATAATTAAATACGAATCAACAATTCCCCAAAGAGGTGCCCAGAAAAGCAATAATCCCAGAACTGCGACGTATTTCCCTATAGTTTCCTTGTTCATCATCTCTCCTCACGTAGTTATATAAAGAGCCTGTTAACAGGCAGAAAATAGTTAGTTAAATTAGCAACAAAGGAACAAAGCCAACTATTTTTATCCTTGTTTAACAGCCTGTTATGCATTGTTTACACTACAGTCAATTGTTGCGTTAATCTTTGGTGGGTAGACAGAACCAAACTGACTATGCGAGCCATAAGTACCCATTTTATATTTTTTTACGTATATATCACTAGATTTGCATAACTCTTTTCCTTTGAGCTCTACCAATTCGACCATATCTGTTTCATTAAGATCGGTATGACCAAGAACCTCAATTGAATACGTCCCATCAGAGTTTTTGCTTACATCGCTATATTGGACTATGACACCTTTATAAGTTTTCATACCAACACAACCAGAGATTATTAATATGATTAAAGGTAGATACTTTTTCATGCTTATCCTTAAACACCTAACAGCTTATTGAGCACCACTTTGGGGATTTATAGCACCCCAAAACGGCGTATATTACAGTGTTCAATAATTCCACTAAACAACTTCAGTGTAAACAAGTAATTAAATATGTTACAAAAAACCCTTTGTAATTTTTCACCAAAACGGTGTTTAATAATGTTATTGGACAAAACAAAAATAGAGCTTTATTTATGATAAAAACGAATGAGTGAGGCATTTACTTTACTTCAAAATTCACATGGTCAAAGTATGGGTTTTTCTCATGCGCTTTAAGTACGCTGATTGTAGTTAGCACAATGAGTTTCAACTCGCTATTTACATTAACAACTATGCATTCGTCTCTATTAGCATTGCGTTTTGTGTCAGTTGCTATCCCGCATACACCATCACCATTTTTTAATATAAGCTTAATGCTTAAATGGTGCATACAAGCAATTTCGATGTAGTCGTATTGGTTGCAACTGATCATAACGCTCTCTTTATTTAGTCGGCTTAAAAATCATTAAAAAAGCAATAACAACAAGGTTGGCTATATACCACAAATCTTTAATTACAAATTGCCCTAAACGATCCAATAAAGTGGAAGAACTAAATGCACCGGTTGCGGTAATTAAGAATGTTTGGGTCATCATAAATACGCTTAAACACGCTAAGCCACTTACAATAATTAGCTTTTTATTATTTAAAAATAGCCCTAAGCCCAATAACACAGCAAATAATACATCAAACCCGCCAATCATGTTAGACGCGCCTTGTACGCTAAATACCGTATATAACCACGACATAAACGGTGAGGTTTCTACTAAACTTACAATGCCTTTTGCTTCAAACTCGTAAAACTTCATGCCGCCGATCCACAGTAAAACCATAGCAACCGGTATAAAGTTTAAAAGTACGTGTTGTTTGTCGGTAAGTTTGTCTTTATAAAATAAAAACAAATATAAAGGCACTACAGCAAAGTATTTAATTATGCCCTGCCCGCTACCAATGATTGGAAAGCCACCAAGTTGCGCCATCCAACGGTTGCTGGCAAATAAGGTAAGTAATGCAACTAAACTTATAATTGCTGCAAGTAAAAGTGCTGGCGTAGGTTTCATTAGTTTAAAACGAGCGAGCACGGTGGCAAACGCTAAAGCAATCATAAATGAGCCACTAATTAAACCTAACGCAGATACAGACATTAGCGAATCAACGCCGTAAAAACTAAACGTAGCCGTTAACGTATTAGGGTTTGCTCCTAACGCAAACGATAAGCCAAGTAGTAAAAAGCTACTCGCTAATAAAAAAGTAATCACATTGTTGGTTAGTTTTAAGTTCATTGTATTTCCAAGTATTCGTTGAGGTTTATAAAGACCTTACGAACCTATAAAACAATTCAAGCTAACTCTTAAAAAATAAGAGTTGATTAAGCACAACGTAAGCTCTCATCGGGTAACTTAATTATTCATTTAGTTTATGGTTTATTACCTCTTTATTAATAAAATTAAATAAGTTTAATTTTCATATGATGTGCGTCATCTTTTTTATTATTAAATGAAGTAGAATAACGTTGCCTTTTCAATACACTGAATGCATGCATTTCTAAAACTTAGGGACATTTTAATGAAAGGTACTGATATTCGAATTACCTCTGGACTGATTTCTATAGCCATTGTTTTATTACTTTGGTTTGCTGTACCGCCTCCGCAAGGTGTTACCGAAAACGCATGGCATTTGCTCGCTTTATTTATTGGTACTGTAGTTGCCATTATTGGTAAAGCAATGCCTATCGGCGCCATTGCTATTTTAGCTATTACCTCTGTTGCATTAACGGGCGTAACTAATGACAGCCCATCTGGCGCTATTAAAGATGCATTAAGTGGCTTTTCTAATTCATTAATTTGGTTGATTGGTATTGCTATTATTATTTCTCGGGGTTTAGCTAAAACCGGTTTAGGTAATCGTATTGGCTATAATTTCATTTCTTTTTTTGGTAAAAAAACTATTGGTATTGGCTATGCACTCGCGCTGTCTGAACTTGTTATAGCGCCTGTGACGCCAAGTAATACCGCGCGAGGCGGCGCTATTATTCACCCAATAATGAAGTCTATAGCAACAAGCTTTGGCTCGTCTCCTGAGGAGGGCACATCTCGTAAAATTGGGCACTACCTTGCTTTGGTGAGCTACCATATAAACCCTATTACATCAGCTATGTTTATTACCGCCACGGCTCCTAACCCTCTAATTGTAAAGCTTATTGCAGATGCTACTGGTGCAAATATTAGTATTACTTGGAGTACATGGGCGCTGGCAGCGCTTGTTCCTGGTTTGCTATGTATTGCCCTTGTGCCTTTGGTTGTTTATGCCATTTACCCACCTGAAGTGAAAAGTACACCCGATGCTAAAACCTACGCAGAATCTAAATTAACTGAAATGGGCCCAATGAGTTACGGCGAAAAAATAATGGTGGGTGTTTTTGCCATGCTGCTTATTTTATGGGCCGGCGTGCCTGCAATGATTTTAGGGGCTGACTACGCAGTTAACACAACCGCAGTGGCCTTTTTAGGTTTATCGGTTTTATTAGTGACTGGTGTATTAAGTTGGGACGATGTACTTAAAGAAAAGTCTGCGTGGGATACCGTTGTTTGGTTTTCAGCATTAGTAATGATGGCCACTTTTTTAAATAAATTAGGTTTGGTAACGTGGTTTTCAACACTTGTTGAGAGCAATATTGCGCAACTGGGTTTTGACTGGATTGTATCGGCTATTATATTGGTAGCTGTGTATTTTTACGCTCATTACTTTTTTGCCAGTACCACAGCACATATTACTGCTATGTTTGCCGCATTTTACGCCGCAGGTTTGGCGCTTGGCGCTCCGCCTTTATTTTTAGGTTTACTGTTAGCTGGCGCTTCATCACTCATGATGTCGTTAACGCATTACGCAACAGGCACATCACCCATAGTGTTTGGCTCAGGCTATGTATCATTAAAAGACTGGTGGGTAATGGGCCTTATAATGAGCGTTATTAATTTAAGTGTATGGGGAATTATTGGCGGGCTTTGGTGGAAAGCACTTGGGTATTGGTAGTATTGCCTTTGTTAGTTTTGCTTGCACATTTATTACTGCGTACTTATTTTGGTTAGTTCTACAAATATAAACATTGAGGCTGTTGCAAGGGAGCACTATGGTTTTTAAATTTATAAAGGCAGCATATTCAGACCAAGACTACTTATTAAGCCTCAGAAAACTGACTATGGTCGAACACTTAGAAAATGCCGGGTTATTTTTAATACCAATTCGCTTAATTAAGTGATCTATTTTGAGGCTGGAAAAACGTGTTGATAGCTAGGCAAAAAATTCGCTATTTAGTTGTTCTAAATGAGCATTTTTTAACGCAGCTAGCGACACGTTTAGCCCCGCAAAATGATTAAGTATTATTGCGGATTGGTATAACTAAGCAACAGCATGTTTTAAGGCTTAATGATCAATATGACTGCTCCCATCTTATAGTTATAAATGAGGTACCAATTGGTACTTTAAAATACCAAACACACGCTCAATACGTTGAAATAATGCAATTACAAATACATCCATTGCACCAAAATAAAGGGTATGGGAAAGCGGTTATTGAACAAGTTATTACAAATGCGCAGTCAAAACCCATTAAACTCACCGTGCTTAAAAACAACCCAGCATTAGGACTTTATAAGCGGCTGGGTTTTACTATAACGGATGAGGATAATTACGAGTACTACATGCAAACGCGAGCTACTCGTAGCTAAAATTAGTCGCTTTGATCTCTGAAGTCTTTTTTTCTGAAAATAGTTAAATGCCAACCCCAATGCAAAGAGCCTAATCTTAAAAAGATAGTCGTGAAAAATGACCCTAAAATACACCAAATGTAATCTACATTAAGGCTAAATAAAGCAGCATAGACTGCACCACCCGCTAAACACGCAGAGGCGTATGGTTCGCTGCGCATAACAGTTGGTACCTCACGGCAAATTACGTCACGTATTAAACCACCAAATATACCTGTAGTGATACCCATGGTAATTGCGACCACCATACCAGAGCCATTAATGAGTGCTTTTTCTATCCCCATAATATTAAATAACGCCATACCCACAGCGTCTACTAATAAAAAGTAGTAATTATTAACGCGCGGTAAATATCGAATAAATGCAATTGTTGCTATAACGGCCCCATAGGTTGAATATAAATACTCTGGGGTAGCAATCCAAAATACTGGTTTGTTTAAAAGTATATCTCTGAGGGTACCGCCCCCTAGTGCAGTAACGGTTGCAACCACTACAACGCCAAAGCCACTAATGTTTTTTTCATACCCAAGCAATGCCCCTGCAACAGCAAAAAATGCAACACCGAGTAACCCTAGTACCATAAAGTATTCAGCAGTCATGGTAATTCCTTTTTAAAGTTTATTAGGAGCTGTATCAACTTACGTGCCAAAAAACTGAGTAAATATAAATAAACCCACAATTTAAGTGACTGAAATTTATAAGCTTATTTCATTTATTAAAAAACGTTAGCTATGTGATATTTAGTGAAGGATTAACAAGAGTAATTATTTTAATTATGGGTAGTTTTTACACCTTAAAGTACAGAGGGATTTTGTTACAGAGTTGCAGTCGAGCACTTTTAAATTTTAAGCAAAAATTAAATGAACAATAAAGCTATTACCAATATTACAAAAATAATAGGCAATATTGCATGTTGCCAGTTTTGTTCTTTATTTTGATTATAGAGTGTTTGCATTGAGCTTTTATCATTATTGGTAAAACTATGCTGGCACTGCATACAGTTTTAGGCTTTTATGCTCACCCAAGTACCACATTTAATACATGCGTAACACCTCGACAGTTTATCAAACTCGTTTGTTTTCCTAAATATTCTCATTTATCACCTCATTGCTTTTCGCCGCAGTAAGAAACCCAATGAATAATATATGCTCTTTAAATTCATTGTTACTTCTTTACTTTATTCAATAATTTTTACATTTGGAATGTTTTGTAAAAGGTAGGATTTTAAAGATTCAAACGCATCTTTATTGAAAATAAACTCAGTTGTTTTACCATCAACTTGATTATACGGTAGTGCAAATACACCGTGCCTCTTAGTTTTGTCGATGACAACTTTGTTAATATCGTTAATATTAAACACTTGCTTATAAACGTATAATATTTGCCCCTCAACGCGTACAGCCTTTAACGGGCTTTGCTCAACATTGCGCGAACGAATAAACACAAAATATAAAATAACGGGAAATAAAAACAGGTTAAACGCTTGCAAACTAAAAGGTTTATCTATCAATACAATATATGTTGAGTAACAAATTAAAGAGGCCGCTAGTGCTAAAATTAGTTGTGTGTTGTTTTTCATAATCATCCTTGGTTACTAGTCAAAAAAATCGGTAAGGTTTTTTAATTATATTACCAATTTAGTGAAATACGCCATTTTGTAACTTTTGCTAATCAAACTTAAATCCGGGCAAAGCTGCCATAATTAATATCCTGATTAATCTACATAACTCACTTTTGTTCCCGCTAAATGATCATGTAAACATCGTTTATCTTTTCCAAATATAAATAATGGATTAACAAAACCAGCTATAAACTGACCTACCGAAGGGACAAGTGATAATAGTTGCATACAAAGCATGCGTTTAAAGTAAATTGTAGTAAAGCTTGCTTGTGTACCATCTAAATTTTCAATACGGATAGACATTAAATATTTACCAATTGTTTGTCCGCGTTGGTACATAAGGTAACCATGAAGCACTAACGTGCTTAATATGCCATAACCTAGCAAACCTGCAGATAAAGTAAGTGTTGGTTGGCTTAAATTATCAAACCCTACGAGTATGAATACAGGTATAAAACAAACAACACCTAAAACGCCATCAACAATAGCAGCCACTAGCCTGTCTGAGCGCGTTGCTTTTTCTCCTGCTACTTTTGATACAATAATTTCAGATGGGTTCTGTGCTTCTCGCGTTTCAATTAAGTCGTCTATTTCTTTTGCTCGATCTGGGTAGGCTTCGCGATCTATAGCTCTCGCTGATGAGTAAAGCTCATCTAAAGTGTAGGTAGAAAAATCAATTTCAGAGTCCATGAAAAAAATCCATATAGCGTTATTAAAAAGTAATCTAACACAACTAATTTAAGCTATTCAATTATTTAAGATTATCAAATAAAAAAGCTACTAAAAAGTAGCCTTTAATTATTAATTAAATACCATTCAATTTGCTGTTAAAAATGCCATTTAACTAGCAAGTTTGGATTATGTTCGGTTTGACCATCTACACCAAATTTATTTTTCCAATAAACATACTCAATACCCACATCAAGGCGGCCTGTATCTAAGCCGAGCATAGGGGCAATATTGTATTTAATCTGCGAGGTAAAGTTAAAGCCACCTTCACTTTTACCAAACATTGTGTCGGTGCTATCTACAATATCTAAAAAGCCATCGTATCTAAAGTTACCTTTGTTGTAGCCCCACGTGACTGTTATTTGGTTATTATCTTCACGTTGAATACCTATATCATCTTGAAAACGACGATAATAAGCCACATTAAAATATTGAAAGCCAGGTACATCAAGTGATACACCGCCCCCTAATAAATAGTTATTTTGATCCGTATCTCCCGAGCCATACTCTGTTTGTAGGCCTAAAAACACCTCTTTAACAAAGCTATTTTGTGGCTTGTAAAGAGTAGGGTTTATGTTTAGCTCACCGTACACTTCATCGGGATTACTTAGCCTATCCATAAAGAAGAACGTACTGCCCCAAGTATGCCCCGATGCATGCTCTATAGTAACAACACTTCTATCATCTTCCTCCCCTGAAAACGGCTCTAGGTAGTCGGCTCCTGTCATTGCGGTAATACTAAAATCAGACCAAAGCTCTTTAGCCGATACACCTGTTGAGCACATTGCAATTGCAGTTACTAATGCTAATTTTTTTATTGTTTTGATTTTCATTGTTAATCCCTTTTATGATTTTTATTAGTTTAGTTAAGATGATCCGTACTTGCTGAGTAATTCTCTGGTAGTACCAACGTCATTATTATTGCGGTGATACCCGATACCGTCACTGCGCTACCAAATATAGCGGTAACT
Source organism: Pseudoalteromonas sp. SR43-5 (assembly GCF_014163835.1). NCBI lineage: Bacteria > Pseudomonadati > Pseudomonadota > Gammaproteobacteria > Alteromonadales > Pseudoalteromonadaceae > Pseudoalteromonas > Pseudoalteromonas sp. SR43-5. The sequence goes on along the minus strand of NZ_JACJEA010000009.1, from coordinate 30,928 downwards.
AACTTAGGTGCGTTTGCAAACAACTCTGGTACAAAACTAACACCTAGCCCGAGCCCTAAACTCACTGCAATAATAAGTAGGCTTCTGCGATTTATTTTTTCGCTTGCGAGTATTTTTACGCCCGCGGCGGCAACGGTGCCAAACATTACAAGCGTTGCACCGCCCAAAACAGGTTTAGGTATATTTTGTAATACAGCACCAATCACAGGAAACAAACCAAGAATGATTAAAATACTGCCGATCCACAGGCCTATATGCCTGCTGGCAACACCGGTTAACTGAATAACGCCGTTGTTCTGACTAAAAGTAGTATTAGGAAAAGTGTTAAATAAGGCGGCAATCATCGAGTTAACACCATCACCTAAAATACCACCACGAATACGTGCTAAGTAACTAGGTCCTGTAACAGGTAGCTTAGAAACAGCACAATTGGCAGTAATATCACCAGTCGATTCAATTGCAGTAATAAGGTATAAAAAGCCAAAGGCTATGAGTGCACCAAAATCAACATTAAAGCCGTATTTAAAGGGCAGTGGGATGGCAATTAAATCAAATTCACCTAATTTGAATTTAGCGATACCTAATACTAAGGCTAGTAGCCAGCCAAGTATCATTGCAACTACGACAGCCGTTAGCCTTACCCATTGATTTTTACTGGCATTAAGCAGCACTACTAAAGCAACGACCGAAAAACCAACAATTAAGTTACTCGTTGAAGCAAATTTTTCAGGCATATTAGTAAGTAACCATTGCCCGCCGCCTATATCAGTCATGCCTACTTTAATTAGGTAAATACCAATAGTGGTGATCACCACACCAGTGACTACTGGCTTTATTACTTTGCCTAATTTACTAATAAAAAAACTAATAAATACTTCAACAAAAGCGGCTAAAAAGCACACGGCAAATATAGTGGCAAGGACTTCGTCATTATTGCCACCCGTTGCTTTAACGGTAAAGCCTGTCGCTAAAATAGTTCCTAAAAAGGCAAAGCTTGTACCTTGCACACATATCAATCCTGACCCCACCGGGCCAACACGCCGCGCTTGTATAACCGTGCCCACACCAGATACAAATAATGCCATACTAATTAAATAAGGTATTTCGCTGCCAAGGCCTAGCACCCCACCAATAATAAGCGTGGGCGTAATAATGCCAACAAAGCTTGCTAGTACATGTTGCAAGCCTGCAAAAAATGATTCGGTTGCGCCTGGGGTGTCATCAACCGCATATATAATATCGTCAGACGAGCTTGTATTTATTGACATATAAACCTCTACGTTTTGCGAGTTAGCCACTGTATTTGTCTAAGTGACCAACTCATTGTTATTGCGTTAACGGCTTATTTAAGCTGCCCTTCAACGCCCTCAACATAAAAGTCCATACCCAACAACGTTTTGTCGTCTATTGTTTTACCCGCCTCAATAACCAGCTCACCTTGCTGATTTTTTATAGGGCCAGTAAATGGATGGAATTCACCTTTACCAATTTTGTCTGAAATCGCGTTCACTTCACTCACAACATCACTTGGAATGTCTTTACTTAGCGGCGCTAAGCGAGTCATCCCTGAGCCTATACCTTTCCATATATCTTGCGATTGCCATTTATCGTCAAGTACCTGTTGTACACGGTCTGCGTAAAATTCATCCCAATGATGAACCGCCGCCGTTAAATGTGCTTTTTTACCATAACCGCTCATATCTGAGTGGTAGCCAATAGCGTAAATACCAGCGGCTTCAGCTGCTTGCAGTGGTGCAGGCGAATCAGTATGTTGAGTTATAATATCAACGCCTTGATCTATAAGGCTATCGGCAGCTTCTCGCTCTTTACCCGGATCAAACCAGCTATTAACCCACACTACTTTTACTTTTGCATTAGGCTTTACTGAGCGCAGGCCAAGCGTAAATGCATTTATACCGCGTATTACCTCCGGAATAGGAAACGCAGCAATATAACCAATACTGTCGGTTTTACTCATGTGCCCTGCAATAACACCTGTTAGGTAGCGTCCTTCGTAAATGCGATCAAAGTAAGTGCTTACGTTTTTTGCGCGTTTATAGCCTGTAGCATGCTCAAACTTTACATTAGGAAACCGTTTAGCCACTTTAAGTGTTGGGTTCATGTAGCCAAACGACGTTGTAAATATTAAATCGTGCCCGCTTTTGGCTAGTTGCGTAATAACACGCTCAGCATCGGCTCCTTCTGGTACGCTTTCAACAAAAGTAGTTTCTATTTTGTCGCCAAATTTGTCTTCTAGGTACTGCCGGCTTACATCGTGTGTATACGTCCAACCGGCCTCACCAATTGGGCTTACATATACAAAGCCTACTTTTACGTTATCTTTTGCAGTAGCTGATGCGCTTATGCACAAGCTCAATGCAACCCCGAGTGTTGTTATAAGTTTTTTCATTGTTATTCTCCGTGTTATATTTTTAATATCCTGTTGAAGCAGGTGATTTACCTTATTGATTTTGTAATTAATTTAATGACCCTTGTGCCAAGGTTTACCTAGCCACATGGGTTCGTACATTTTTAATTTTTGTTTATTTTTACTGAGCATAATCAGTACTATAAGCGTTGCACCATAAGGCAACATGGCCAGTAAGTTAGACTCCACAGCCCACCCAAAAGCCTGTGCCACTAAGTGCATAATGCTGGCAAAGCCAAATAAATAAGCGCCAAGCATTACGCGCTCAATACGCCAGCTTGCAAACACCACTAAAGCAAGAGCTATCCAACCTCGCCCTGCCGTCATGTTTTGAGTCCAAAGTGGTGTATAAGCCAACGACAAGTATGCGCCCGCAATGCCAGCCAGTGCGCCGCCAAACATTACGGCTAAATAACGTGTACGCATTACAGGTAATCCTAAGTTATTACCCACACTTGGGTTTTCGCCAATAGCTCGTACTGCAAGCCCTGCTCTGTGGTATTTAAAAAACAAATACGCACCAAGCACTAAACCCCAACTTAAATACACAATGGCGTCTTGCGAAAATAGCGCTTTGCCTAAAACCGGAATATGCTCAAACCCTGCAATTGCTAAAGTAGGTAACGCGTTAATGGTTTTTCCCTCATAGTCAGCACCTAAAAATGCCGAGAGGCCTGTACCAAAAATAGTCAGCGCTAAACCTGCCGCTACTTGGCTAGCATTTAAATTAAGTGCTACAAAAGCAAAAATAAGTGAGGCCATAACCCCGACCAAAGCTGCTACCGTAAAACCAATAAATAGGTTGTCGCATTGGTACATAGTTATAAACCCTGCCACTGCGCCTAAAAGCATCATGCCTTCTTGCCCTAAATTTAAGGTGCCGCTTTTTTCGCATACCATTTCACCCAGCGCCACCAGCAATAAGGGAGTGCCTGTACGAATAGTGGCGTATAAAATATTAGTAATTACATCTAATTCCATGATTTAAGACTCCTGTGCAATATGTATTGGCTGCGCTTTTTGTTGTTTAAATGGCAGCGAAAATTTAAGGCGATAAGTAATAAGCACATCGCACGAGAGTAAATAAAACAGCATTAACCCCTGAAAAATACCGGTTATAGCGTTAGGTAATCCCATGTTAATTTGCGCAAGCTCACCTCCCATATAAATAAGCCCCATTAATAAACCCGCAAACGTAATTCCTAATGGGTGCAGTCGCCCTAAAAAAGCAACAATAATGGCGGCATAGCCATAACCGGGTGATATTTGCGGGACCAGCTGCCCAATAGGCCCAGCTACTTCGCCCGCTCCAGCAAGCCCCGCCAAGCCCCCGCTAATAACTAGCACTCCGGCAATTAATAATGCTCGCTTGTAACCCGCCATTTTGGCCGCGGATGCATCAAGCCCAAGTACTTGTATTTGAAAGCCTATAAAGGTTTTACTAATAAAAACCCATGTGGCACATAGCGCTAATAACGCAAACGCCAGGCCTAAGTGCAATCGAGTACCGTCGAATAAAACAGGCAATAACGTGCTATCGCCAAACAATGCACTTTCAGGAAAGTTATAACCGTGAGGATCTTTGAGTGGCCCATGAACAGCCCACAGCAATACATTTACTGCTATGTAGTTGAGCATTATGGTGACTAAAATTTCATTGGTGTTTAAACGCAGCTTCATAAAAGCAGCAAGCCCCGCCCACAACATGCCACCAGCAATACCAGCGAATAATGTAAGTGGCATTGCAAAAGCACTTGTTGAGTCAACAAAGTTAACGGCTACAGCACTTGCACATACACCACCAATAAGCAGTTGCCCTTCTGCGCCTATATTCCAAACCGATGCTCTATAACAAAGCGCTAAGCCATAGGCGCATAGCAAAATAGGAATGGTCATTACAAGTAGCTCTGTTACACCATACCAATCGGCAACAGGTGCTATAAGCAATGTATACAGGGCATTTAGAGGATCATGCCCTAATAAGGCAAACACCACGTAACCGGTTATTAATGTGAGTAAAATAGCTAAAACAGGAGAGAGATAGCTCCACGCTGGTGAGCGTTCAACACGTGGTTCTAACTTAATCATACGAGTGCCCCTTGTGGTGTGTGTACTTTAGGCTGGTTATTAAAAACATCGCTAAAGTCGCCAGCCATCCACTGCCCTAACTGCACAAGCGGTACGGTATCGGTATTTAAAATAGGAGACAGTTTGCCATCACAAATTGCGCCAATGCGGTCGCAAATTTTATAAAGTTCGTCTAAATCTTCTGAAATAACGAGTACCGCACACCCTTCGTCGCGAAGCTTTAAAATAGCTTCATGTATCGCCACCTGTGCACCTATATCTACACCCCAAGTAGGGTGCGACATAACGAGTAGTTTTGGACTTTGCTCTACCTCGCGACCAATAATAAATTTTTGTAAATTACCACCTGAAAGGCTAGCTGCATGAGTGCGAAAACTTGGCGTTTTAACCTTGTATTTTGTAATGATTTTATTAGCAAGCTCAGTAATTTTTTGTTTTACTAAAAAGCCATTTTTAACTAGTCCACTATCAAAACTAGTAAGCAATGCATTTTGTGCCAAATCCATAGTGGGCACGGCTCCTCGCCCAAGCCTATCCTCTGGCACACATGCAAGCCCAAGGCGGCGCCTTTTTAGCGGGCACAGTGCATCAACTACGGTATTTTTAAATTTAATGGCGCTACTACTAGCTTGAATTTGCTCCCCCGAAAGCACTTTTAATAACTCTTCTTGTCCGTTGCCAGCAACACCCGCAATCCCCACTATTTCGCCTTGCTGTACTGCAAAGTTAATGTTTTTAAGGGGTGTTTCAAATAATGCTTGTGCGGCGGTGGTTAGATTATTAACGGTTAAAAAATCCGCAGTACCCAAAGCTCTGCGAGTTTGGTTACTAATTGGCGTGTTGTCGCCTACCATCAGCCTAGCAATTGACTCACTAGTTTCGTTTTTAGGAATACAATGCCCGCTTACTTTCCCGCCTCTCAAAATGGTCGCACTGTCACATAGCTCAATCACTTCGTGCAGTTTATGGCTGATAAACAGCACAGAGCAGCCTTCTTTTTTAAGTGACTTTAGGGTTTTAAATAATGCATCGACTTCTTGTGGAGTCAGTACTGAAGTGGGTTCGTCTAAAATAAGTAACTGAATATCTAATAATAAGCATCTAACAATTTCTACTCGTTGGCGCTCGCCAGTTGAAAGTGTTGATACCAGTCTATGGGGGTCTAATGGCATACCATAACGTGTTGATGTTTTCGTAATTCGACCCGCAAGCGTGCTGCTATGCCCTGCTAAATCACCTAACGCTAGTTCAATATTTTGGGCGACCGTAAGTGTTTCAAATAACGAAAAATGCTGAAACACCATTCCAATGCCTAAATCACGGGCATCAGCAGGCTCTTTTATATTCATTATACGGCCGTTGAAAAACATGTCCCCTTGGTCAGGTTTAACCACACCATAAAGCATTTTCATTAATGTGCTTTTACCTGCACCGTTTTCACCTAATAAGGCATGCACTTCACCATGCTTAATTTTTAAGGTTACGTCATTATTGGCTATACATCCGGGATACTGCTTTGTCATTCCCTGCATAGTAAGGCGGTATTTATTATTCATTATTAGGGCCTATTTGTACTTAATGAGCAATTTAGCATACTCAAAACATCAACTGACCAACCGGTCAACAATGGCATGGTAACTGCAATATACTTACCAAGATGAAAAAGTATTTTTCTTACCCGTGCGCAAACAACAAGAAAAAACATACGCCAAGCCTTTATGTATCAGGGCTTTATAAAAATTAAGGGGGTCTGTGTGATTCAATTTTTATTAAATAACACACCAATTGAAGTACAAGAATGTTCGCCAAGTCTCACCATTTTGGACTGGCTACGCACCAAAAAAGGGAAAGTGGGCACCAAAGAAGGGTGTGCAACTGGCGACTGTGGCGCGTGCACAATTTTAGTGGGTGAAGAGCGTATAAATGCAAACGGGCAAACTAGTTGGCAATACAAAACAATGAACAGCTGTTTATTGTTATTAGGTAATGCGCATGCAAAACATATAGTAACGGTAGAGGCTGTGACTACTGGCTTATACCCAAGCTTAACCGATTTACATCCCGTACAACGTGCACTGGTAGAGTGCCATGGTTCGCAATGTGGTTTTTGCACGCCCGGTATAATAATGAGTTTGTTGGCTCTTTATATTAATGAGCCAACGTACCCTGGTAAAAAAGCGGTTATTCATGCACTTGGCGGTAACTTATGCCGTTGTACAGGTTATAGCCCTATATTACTTGCAGCCGAAAAAGCCTATAGCTATGAACGTAAAGCTGAACCGTACTCAGCAATGGCCGCTCAATTTAAAGCATCATTTAATACGCAATATGATGACGATATTCCATTTTTAAAAAATGGTCCTCGCAAATTTTACTTACCACAAACTGCCCAGCAACTTGTTGAGCTAAAAGCGCTTTATCCTTATGCACATTTAGTTGCTGGTGGCACCGACTTTGCCATTGAGCTTAGCCAAAACATGCTCTTACCAGATGTAATTATCTCCCTTAGCCAAGTAAAGGACCTTTGCACCTTGGCAGATAATAACGGTGAGTTACACATTGGTGCAGCACTACCTTATAGCCAATTTGTTGAAGTATTTTATAACCATTACCCAGAGTCAAAAGAGCTATTTGAACGCTTAGGATCAAGCCAAGTACGTAACAGCGGCACGCTTGGTGGCAGCATAGGGAATGCCTCTCCTATTGGCGATCCCGCTCCCCTTTTAATCGCTCTTAATGCATCAATGGATTTATTAAGCAGCGCTGGTACGCGCACTATTAAACTTGCCGACTACTTTATTGATTACAAAAAAACGGTTCTTAAAAGCGATGAAGTAATTAGTAAGTTCACCATTCCAAAGCGCCCAGAGTCGCTAAAACTGGCATGTCATAAAATATCAAAACGCTTTGAAGACGATATATCTACCGTTTGTTTGGTGCTTGCTATAGAGCATTCAAAAAACATGATTACTCAAGCCCGCTGCGCTATGGGCGGTATGGCTGCTATTCCTAAGCGCGCACATCATATTGAGCAAAAGCTGATATCTCAATCATTACAAGTAAGTAGTTTTATAGACGCAGCAACGGCTATTAACGATGACTTTACGCCCATGAGCGATGTAAGAAGCAGTGCGCATTACCGCACCACGGTAAGCAAAAACTTATTACAACGCATTGGTATTGAGTTTTGTGAGCCACAAGCACGCAACAATAACAACATTGCCATTACGAGGATCTCACATGCGTCACTTTGAAATGGATAAACTAAAAGCGCAAGGTGGTAGCGTTGGAGAATCTAAATATCACGAAAGCGCTATTAAACAAGTTTGTGGCAGTGCAAATTTTGCCGACGATAACCCTGAGCCTTACGGTTGCCTGCATGCCTACCCAGTGCTCGCCCCTGTTACAAGCGGCTTTATTAAATCAATAGATACCAGTCTCGCACTGGCAGTTGCAGGCGTTAAACGTATTTTATCGGCCGAAGATGTTCCGGGTAAATTAGATATTGGCCCGGTATTTCCTGGTGATGTACTGCTGACCAGCCATGAAATTCAATACCACGGGCAACCTGTATTAATTGTCGTTGCCGACACATATGAAATAGCGCGCCGCGCGGCACGTTTAGTGGTTATAGAGTGCGAGCAAACTACTCCAATACTTGATATTAAAAAAGCCATTAGCAAAGAGCATTGGGTAAGGCCGCCCCATTCACTTAACCGTGGTAACAGCGAAAACGCCATTAATAACGCAACCCACCAGCTTAAAGGCGAAATAAACATAGGCGGGCAAGAACACTTTTATTTAGAAGGCCAAATAGCGCTGGCGCAACCTGATAACGACGGGGGCATTCATGTTCAGTGTTCTACGCAACACCCTACTGAGGTGCAGCACTTAGTTGCTAAAATTTTAAAAAAGCCATTTAGCTTTGTAAACGTAGAAACCCGCCGTATGGGCGGTGCTTTTGGCGGAAAAGAAACCCAAGGCGCACCATGGGCATGCCTTGCAGCTCTTGCGGTTTACCACCTTGGCTGCGCAGTAAAAATGCGCCTAGCCCGTAGCGACGATTTTAAATTAACCGGTAAGCGCCACCCGTTTTATAATCACTATCATGTTGGTTTTGACGAAAATGGTTTAATAGAAGGTGCCGACATTACCGTAAACGGATTTTGTGGCTACTCGCCTGATTTATCAGATGCAATTGTAGACCGCGCCATGTTTCATGTCGATAACGCCTACTACTACCCAGCCGCCACAATTAAGGGTAATCGCTGTAAAGTAAATACCGTAAGCCATACCGCATTTAGAGGATTTGGTGGCCCGCAAGGCATGATTATGGGCGAGCTAATAATGGACGATATAGCCGCCAAATTAGGTAAAGATCCGCTTGAGATCCGAAAACTTAATTTATACAAAAAAGGCCGCGATACCACGCCGTACCATCAAACCGTAGAGCAACATATTTTAATAGATATGATTGCTCAGCTTGAGGAGTCGGGTGACTACTGGGCACGTAAAGAGGCTATTAAAGCATTTAACGTATCGTCACCTATTATAAAAAAAGGCCTTGCAATGACGCCGGTTAAATACGGTATATCCTTTACTGTACAACACTTAAACCAAGCCGGTGCATTAGTGCATGTATATAGCGATGGCTCTATACATTTAAACCACGGCGGCACCGAAATGGGCCAAGGGCTGAATACCAAAATTGCGCAAATTGTAGCCCATGGCTTTGGGGTCGATTTTAACGCGGTAAGTATTAGTGCTACGCGTACCGACAAAGTGCCAAACACTTCACCAACAGCGGCCTCAAGCGGTACCGACTTAAACGGTATGGCGGCGCTAAATGCAGTAAACACAATAAAAGAGCGCTTAATTGATTTTATTACCGAGCACTTTGAAGTAGACAGCCAAAGTATTACATTTAAAGATAACCTCATTACTTTTAGTAAAGGGGAAATTAGCTTTAGCGAACTTGCAAATCTTGCTTACATGAATCGTATATCGCTTTCATCTACCGGTTATTACGCCACACCCAAAATTCATTACGACAGAGCCAAAGGCGAAGGCCGCCCATTTTTTTACTACGCACACGGCGTTGCACTCAGCGAAGTAGAAGTAGATACCCTAACTGGTGAAAACACGGTAACTCGCGTTGATATACTGCATGATGTAGGCAGCTCAATTAACCCAGCACTTGATATAGGGCAAATTGAAGGCGCCTTTGTACAAGGTATGGGCTGGCTAACAACAGAAGACTTACAATGGAATGATAAAGGCCAGCTTGCAAGCTTTGGCCCAGCCAACTACAAAATACCAGCCATTGGCGATACCCCTGCCGAATTTAACGTCAATCTTTATAACTCAGCAAATCCAGAAACCACCGTGTTTAGATCAAAAGCCGTAGGCGAGCCGCCATTTATGCTGGCCTTTAGTGTATGGAGCGCTATTCGTAATGCAATAAGTAGTGTGGCTGATTACAAATACACCGCCCCACTGGATACACCCGCAACCCCAGAGCGAGTATTGAGTGCAATTGAGCAAACCGCTAGCTGGTTTAAGGAGCATCAACATGACTAATTTAAATGAGTCGTTTCAGGGTTTTCATACGCAAAATTGGGCGCAGGCTATAAACGAGCACGAACAAAGCGGCACTAACTATGTAATTGCCACGGTACTTGGCACCAATGGCTCAACCCCACGCGGCACAGGCTCTAAAATGGTAATAAGCGGCGAGCATATTTACGACACCCTTGGCGGTGGCCATCTTGAGTATGTAGTAATAGAAAAAGCCCGCGAACTACTTTCCAAAGGCGAAGCCGCCCAAGTAATTGAGCAATTTAACCTAGGTGCAAATTTAGGCCAGTGCTGCGGCGGGGCTGCCACCGTTATGCTTGAATGCATGCAATGCGAGCGCTTTACCTTAGACATTTATGGCGCAGGCCACGTAGCACAGGCGCTTATTGGTATATTGGCACAACTACCTATGCGCATACGCTGGATAGATAGCCGCGCCGATGTATTCCCACAGGCTATTCCAAATAACGTAGTAAAAGTGGTTGATGAAGAACCAACAGAGCAAGTAAAACGTGCGCCTAAAGCTAACAACTACTTAATATTGACCCATAACCACCAGCTCGACTTTGCACTCACCCAAGCCATTATTAAACGCGCCGATGCCAATTGGCTTGGTGTAATTGGCTCTGAGACTAAAGCCAAACGCTTTAAGCAGCGCCTAGCACATCGCGATTTTACAGCCGATCAAATACAGCAAATGACCTGCCCTGTTGGGCTTAATAACATTTCGGGCAAATTACCAATGGAAGTGGCTATTTCGATTAGTGGACAGCTAATTGGCCTTTATCAGGCTATGCAAACCCAAGAGCCAAAACGCCAAGGCTTGCAATGGCGCACACTAAAAAATGCCTTAATTAGCACCACGCAAGAGGAAGTAAACGCATGAGTAGTTTACAAATAAATACGCTAAATGATGCACAAGTAAAACAAGCACTTGAGCATTGCTGCGCGGCCCCTAACTGGGTGGCGGGCATGGTAAAAGCAATGCCATTTAAAAGTGCTCAGCAGCTGTTTGAATGCGCACAAAGCACATGGGATAACCTTGGCGAAAGCGACTATTTAGCTGCCTTTGAAGGCCACCCGCAAATAGGCGACTTATCAACCCTTAGCAAAAAATACGCTGCTACCGCACAAAAAGCGGGGCATGAGCAATCGGGTATGAGCAAAGCAAACGAAGCCGTACTTACCAAAATGATTGCCCTCAATAAAGAGTACCTGAACAAGTTTGGCTTTATTTTTATTGTGTGCGCCACCGGTAAAACGGCCGAACAAATGCTCGAACTCATAGAGCAGCGCATACACAACACCCGCAGTACAGAGCTAAATATAGCCGCGGGCGAACAAGCCAAAATAACAAAAATAAGATTGGAGTCACTGCTATGAGCAAAAGCCCTATAACTACCCACATACTTGATACAAGCACCGGAAAACCAGCAGCAAATGTTGCTGTTAAGCTATTTAAACTTACAAATAACGAATGGGTACAACTAACCCAAGGCAAAACCGATTCCGATGGGCGAATTACCGATTGGCTAAATACAGAAGTAGAATTTGCAACCTATAAGCTAGTATTTGATTTAGATAGTTATTACCAAAACCAACCTACCCCTGCGTTTTACCCAGAGGCGCAAATAACGTTTAGATTACAAGATACTAAACATCACCATATTCCGTTGTTGCTTAGCCCGTTTGGCTACTCTACATACAGAGGTAGCTAATAATGAGCACGCAAAACAATAATAACTTAACAGTAGTTTGTGCCGATATACTCGACTTTGTTGACGACCCTGCCATTGCTGGCGAAAACGCCCATCGTTTTTTTGAAAAAGGCGCATTAGTTATCAAGCACGGCAAAGTAGTTAAGCTTGGCTATGAGCAAGACATACTGCCTACAATTGATAAATCAGCGCGTGTTATCCGCCACGATGGTAAGCTCGTTATGCCTGGTATGATTGACACACACATACATTTGCCGCAAACCGAAATGGTAGGCGCGTATGGCGAGCAGCTTTTAAGTTGGCTCACCGAATACGCCTTCCCAACCGAAAAAAAGTTTACCTGTGAGCATTATTCAAAAGAGATATCTAACCGCTTTTTAGATGAGCTGCTGCGCAATGGCACAACCACTGCCCTTGTATTTGGCACTGTGCATCCGCAATCGGTTGATGCGTTTTTTAAAGAATCACAAAAACGCAATTTACGCATGATTGCCGGTAAAGTAATGATGGACCGTAACTGCCCTGACGACTTATCTGATTGCGCGCAAACAAGTTATGACGAATCTAAAGCCCTCATCGAAAAATGGCACAATATTGATAGGTTAAGCTACGCAGTTACACCGCGTTTTGCCCCCACATCAACCCCTGAGCAACTTCAAAAATGTACTCAGTTGCTTGAAGAATACCCAGACACCTACCTGCATACACACTTATCTGAAAACAAAGACGAGTGCGAATGGGTAAAAGGACTATTTCCAGAAGCCGAAGATTACTTAGGCGTGTACGAGCAAGCAAAAATGGTACGTAAACGCTCAGTATTTGCCCATAGTATTCATTTATCTGAGCGCGAGCTATGCTGCCTTGCAGATAACAATGCGGCAATATCGCACTGCCCTACCTCAAACCTATTTTTAGGATCAGGACTTTTAAATTTAAAAGCCTGTGAAGAGCACGGCATAAACGTAGGCATGGGTACCGATGTAGGCGCGGGAACAAGCTTTTCTATGCTACAAACAGGTAACGAAGCGTACAAAATTCAGCAATTACAAGGTCAAAAGTTTTCAGCATTTAAAGGGTTGTATTTAGCAACACTCGGCGGTGCTAGAACGCTCGATTTAGAAGGGACAATTGGTAATTTTGAAGCCGGTTGTGAAGCCGATTTTATTGTAATGGATTGTTCAGCAACCCCATTTTTAAAATTTAGAATACAGCATGCCAAAACCCTGCATGAAAAATTATTTGCAATGATGATGTTAGGCGACGACCGCTGCGTTGAGCAAACCTACATTATGGGTAAAAGTGTGTATAAGCGCGATGATAACAATCAATTTTCAGACACCCGCTCACCGGTATTAGAAGAGGCTTAACCGTTATGGAAAACTATTTATTTGAGCTTGCTCATTTAGTACTGCGTTATTTTCATGTTATTGCTGGTATAGCATGGATTGGCGCTTCATTTTATTTTGCATGGCTTGATAACAACCTACAAACACCACCGCAGTGGAAAATAGATAAAGGCATAAAAGGCGATTTATGGGCCGTGCATGGTGGTGGCTTTTACGAAGTGGCTAAGTATCAAAATGGCCCTGAACAAATGCCGCATACTTTGCACTGGTTTAAGTGGGAAGCCTACACAACGTGGATCACCGGTATATTACTATTTAGCTTACTTTATTATGTTGGCGCCGATGTGTATTTAATTGATAACAGTAAAAGTGAGCTAAGTAAATTTGCAGCTATTGGCGCATCCCTTGGTTTTATTGGCTTAGGTTATGGTGTTTATCGTTTATTGTGTAAAACCTCACTGGTCGAAAACGGCAAAGTGTTTATTGCTGTAGTTATTGGTTTATTAGCTCTGTGGACTTTTGGGGTTGATCAATTATTTAGCGACCGCGCTGTGTATATTCATGTAGGTGCACTTATTGGTACTTGTATGGTTGGCAATGTGTATCACATTATTATGCCAGGGCAACGCTATATGGTAAGTGAAGTAGAAGCCGGTAGAATCCCTGATTCAGCGCCAGGTTTAAGGGCAAAGCTGTGTTCTATTCATAATAACTACGCCACGTTACCCGTGGTATTTATAATGCTGAGCAACCACTTTCCTTATACCTACAGCCACAACTTTGGCTGGCTTATTTTAATTGCGCTGTTTGGTATTGGTATGTGGATACGCCATTATTTTAACTTAAAACATCAAGGTATTAATAAACCCTCAGTACTTGTAAGCGGTATTGCAGCTTTTTTTGCTCTTATGCTCGCCATAGCCCCTTGGCCCAGTACACCAACAAATGCAGGCGAAAGCGCGCCTTTACAAACAAGTATTACCGACGCACAAGCGTGGGATATAATTAGCAAACACTGTACTGGGTGTCACAGCGAAACACCCACCTCTGAGCTTTTTCAAACCGCGCCGCTAGGCTTTAAACTCGACTCTATTAGTGATGTAAAAAAATCCAGCACGCTTATTCATACCCGCGCGGTTATAACCAAAGATATGCCACTGGCCAATATGACCAAAATGACAGACACAGAGCGCGAAACGCTAGGCGCTTGGCTCTCAGCACTTAAAAAGGAGCAATAAAATGAGCGAGCAATTTAAAAACTACCCGCGCGATTTAATTGGTTATGGTCCAGATGTACCCCATGCAAATTGGCCCAATAAAGCACGTATTGCCGTGCAAGTGGTATTAAATTACGAAGAAGGCGGCGAAAATTGTGTATTACATGGTGATGCAGCGGCCGAAACTTTTTTATCAGAAATAGTCAGTGCCCCGCATGTTGAAGACCGCCATATAAGCATGGAGTCTATTTACGAATATGGCTCACGCGCTGGCGTGTGGAGGCTACTGCGTTTATTTAAAAAATACGATATACCGGTCACCATTTTTGCAGTGGCGATGGCCCTTGAGCGCCACCCCGATGTAGCTAAAGCCTTTGTTAAAGCGGGCCACGAGATTGCAAGCCATGGCCTGCGCTGGATTAATTATCAAAATATAGATAAGCAAACCGAACGCGAGCATATGCAACAAGCCATTGAGATCATTCAAACGCTTACCGGTAAAAAGCCCAAAGGCTGGTACACAGGGCGCACAAGCCCTAACACAGCAGCCCTTGTGGTAGAAAATGGCTCGTTTTTATATGATGCCGACGATTACAGCGACGACCTACCTTTTTACAGTATTAAAGAAGGTAAACCACAGTTAATAGTGCCCTACACGCTTGACGTAAACGACATGCGCTTTGCTGCCGTGCAGGGTTTTAATGCCGGGGATCAGTTTTATAATTACTTAAAAGATGCATTCGATACACTATACGAGGAAGGCGACCCACAAGGTGAAAACGCCCCAAAGATGATGTCGATAGGTTTGCATTGCCGCCTAATTGGCAGACCAGGAAGAATAAAAGCATTAGCACGGTTTTTAGAATATGCTCGCTCGCATGATCAGGTTTGGTTTGCCACACGTGAGCAAATAGCCGAGCACTGGCTTAAAACCCATCCGTATAAAAAAGCATAGTTTACTTTTTTTTAAAACATAAAAAAAGCCCAGCAATGCTGGGCTTAAAGTCACTTTAGGAGTAGTTAGTTAAATGAAACCGTAATGATGTTAGAACATACATTTTCAGTTACACATAATTGGTAATCGTACGATGGTAATGTAGCACCACGTACGTAGTCACGGTAACGACCTCTGTCAGCAGTAGTATCTACAAGCTCACCATTACGGTAAACACTTAGTGATTCAGCGCCAACACTTTCCCAACTAAGCTCTACACGCATAGTATCAAGGCGAGACTTATTAGCACGTTTTAAGGTAATTTCTAGCTCTACATCACTTACAACAACCGTTTGAGTTGATGTACTTGTATTGCCTTCACTGTCTGTTACCGTTAGTTCTACATCGTAATTACCTGATGCTGCATACACATGCATAGGGTTTTGATCAGATGATGTTGCACCATCGCCAAAGCTCCAGCTCCACTGTGTAATATCGTTATTTGAATCAGTGCTTGAATCAATAAAGTTAACTGTTAAGCCTTGTGTCTCAACGTCAAAACTAGCACGTGGTGGTTGTGGGCTAACTTCGCCAATAGCGCTTAGCGTTAATGACCAGCCATTAATTGTGCCGGTATCGGCTGCGGCAGTATCTTCTACTTGTAGTGTCCAATCGCCTGTAGCAACTTCGCCGTTAAATGATTCAGAAGTAAAGCTTCTAACTATGTCGTCGTTTGAACCACCCACATTGCTTTGTAGCGTTACTTGTGTGCCTTGAGCAGATACTAACTTAACCACTAAGTCGCCTGAGTAAGTATGCGAAATATCTACATCAGCAGTAGTACCAAATACTGTTAAGTCATCAGGAACATTAATTACTGACACTGCACCTACTGGCGAGTTATCAGGAATATCAACACTTGTGTTACTGCTGTAAGTAAAGTCGTTTAAGCCAACAGGTTGAACCATTAATTTAACTGACTGCTCTTTAACAATATCACCAGCTGTAGCTGTTACAGTAAGCTCGTATTCGCCCCACTGAGTGTTAGTATCGGTTTCAACATTTAGCATTACTTCATCGCCTGGGCGCGCTGTAAGCGATGATAAATAAGCGCCGCCTAATGTTGTTGATAACTCAAGCGTTACTTCTTCATCCCATTCGGCAATTGAACCAATTGTAAATGTGTAGTTAGTAGCTTGGCCTGCTTCAATTTGTTGCGTAAGTGGATCCGCTGATATTTTAAAGCCAGGTGTAGGGTCTGCATCAATAAGCGCTTGGTTAACATTAAGACGAGTACCTGCAACCGTTACACCTTGTAGCGCAGCATTTGCATCGCCAGAGTTCATTAGTAAATCTTTCAGCTCTTGAGTGCTAAGCTCAGGATTAATTGACAATACTAACGCTGCAGCACCTGCTACATGTGGCGTTGCCATAGATGTGCCTGAGTAAGATGCATAGCTCTCACCTGGTGTAGTTGATAAAATAGCACTACCCGGCGCGCCCATATCAACGCTTGTTAAACCATAATGTGAAAACCATGAAATACCATCGGTTTGATCCGTACTTGCAACCGATAATACACTTGCGTTTTCGTAGTTAGATGGGTAATGCGGGTTAACATCGTTATCAATAGTATCGTTACCAGCTGCGGCTACAAAGAGTAAATCCGCCGCTTCGCTTGATGCAATTGCATCTGCTAGTGCTTGGCTGTAACCGCCACCACCCCAGCTATTATTTAATACGCGTAAGTTAACGCCTGAGTTTTTAAGGCTAACCATGTAATCAATACACTTAATAGCGTCTGATGTTGAGCCATTACCCGCAGCATCTAAAAACTTACAACCAACAAGTGATACTTCATGGTTAACACCTACAACACCAATACCATTGCCACCACTTGCGCCAATAGTACCTGAAACGTGGGTGCCATGGCCTTCGTCATCCATAGGGTCGCCACTGTCAGTAATGGCATTTATACCATGCACGTCATCTATAAAACCGTTACCATCATTATCAATACCATCTCCTGGTATTTCGCTGCTATTTACCCACATATTGCTAGCTAAATCACTGTGGCTGTAATCAATACCCGTATCGATTACACCTACCACTACATCGCGGCTACCTGTCGAAATATCCCATGCTTCTACTGCATCAATATCAGCGTCTGCTGTACCACCCGTTTGGCCATCATTATTTAAGCCCCAAAGCTCATCAAAACGAGGATCATCTGGCGTACGTGCAATGCTTACTTGGTAATCAGGCTCTACATATTCAATAGCTTGATGAGACTTTAAAAGCGCAATTGCGTCTTTAGTGCTCATTCCCGACACTTTAAACTTAGCTAAGCGACCTGAAAGTAAAGACGTATAGCTGTCATCAAGTTCATCTTTATTTAGATCAGTAATTTTAGCTTTAACTAATGAACGAGCCTGCTTACGCATTTCTTTCGTTGCATTACTTTTATATTTAACAATTATAGAATCACTGCTAGCAGTTACAGATTGCTTTACACCCACATCAGGAACTTTTGCAGCTGCTAAGCACGGAAGTAAGGCAAGAGTAATAATAGATAATTTTGTTTTCATTGTTCTATCCATAGTTTTTTTTGGGTTAGCTTAGATGCTCTAAGCACGTTCTTTCACTATTTCGAGTACAAGGGATCACATGGCATACCCTAAGGAAACAACCAAACTAATCATTTAACAAGTTAAAAAATAAAAACGTTGTTAAAACCAACAATTTTGACCAGTTAAAGTATAAAAAAAACACTAAAGACAGACCTTTTAATGAAATTCACGCAAAGCCATTTACCTAATAAAGGGTCGGAGATTTTTACTGCTTTTAGATTGAATTAATAAAAAACCTCAACAACCGCACTATAACCCACTGAAAAATAAAAATTAAAAAATTGGTAAAAAATGATGATTTCAGAAAATACATTTGAGGAATACAGTAATTGGGTACTTAATAATTAACAGTTATTAAACGTAAGTTAAAAATAATGACAAAGCGTTTAGTGATAATTATTAACTACATCGAAAAATTTTACTTTAAGAGCTTTTCAAGCGGATCACAAAACATTATATCGGCACGGCATGCTGACACAGCAAATACCTTATAAAACCTATAAAATTTAAGGTGTTTGGTTTTAATATTTCAAGGAGAAAATAATGAAGTTGAACAAATCACTTTTAAGCTGCGCAGTTGCAATTGCAATGGGTACTAGCTTTGCTTCTTATGCAGATACTAACAACAAATCAGCATCAAGCTCAGAACTTGCTACCAACGTTTCTGTAGCAAGTGTTGAAAACTCAATGACTCTTATCCAAACTTTTAATGAAAATACTGCACTACTTACACAAGATGGTGATAGCAACACCATGCTTGTAACAACAACCGGTAATAATAACGAAACTGAAGTTGTGCAGAGCCAATTTGGTAATTATGCTGAAGTAATCACCACAGGTGACAACAACTTACAAGTATACAGCCAAGATGGCGTTGCTAATGGTTTTATCTCTGAAGTGACTGGTAATAATAATATGTTATTTGTTTCACAATTTGGCCAAGGCTTTTTTGTAAATAATGAAGCGATTAATATTGTAACTGGTGATGATAATATCATTGATGTTGAACAAGGCACTGGTGGTCACTGGTTCTACAACATGGATATGCAAGGTAACGCAAATGAAATTACCTCACTGCAAACCGGTGAATGGCATGAAGCAGAAATTACGATGCTTACAGGCGACGAAAATACTCTTGATTTAGTTCAAGACGGTTATTGGAGTACCTTTAAAGTAAGTAGTTTACAAGGCAATGACAACGAGCTTGAAGTTGAACAAGTAGGTGATCGTAATGCTGTAGCATTTAGTGCAATTTCTGGTGATGCAAATGAAATTGAAATTGAGCAAGATGGCTTAACTAATGCGGTAACGTTTGCAACTGTAATTGGGGACGACAACCAAATAGATTTAGATCAAGAAGGTTCACTTAACACAATTGAATCAAACTTATTTGAAGGTTCTAATAATGAGGTTTCAGCAACACAAGTTGGCGCTGAAAACTTAATGACAGCCGATTTAATTGGTGACAGCAACGAACTAACTTCAATGCAAAACGGTGATTTAAACGAAGCCTACATGGGTGTAATTGGTTCAGACAATGAATTTACATCAGCCCAAATAGGTGATTTAAACTCGATTCACTTAGCTAACTTTAACGGCTCTGGCAATGATGTTGATTTAGTACAAGCTGGCGATGAAAATGCCGTACTTGTTCAATCTTCATACCCAGATGTAACGCTTACATCTAACGATAATGACATCGATATTGCTCAAGACGGCTCTCAAAATGAAGCAATTGTTACCCTTGCTGGCATTTTAGATAGTAATAATAACCAAATTGATATTGCACAAAGTGGCACGTTAAACCTTATTGATATGATGGTTGAAGGCAATAACCACAGCATTGATATTTCACAAACAGGTGAAGGTAACTGGGTTACTGGCGTTGAACAATCAGCATTTTTAGTTGGTGGTGAAAACGTATCGTTTAGTGTTACTCAAATTGGTAACGACAATATTGTTGAAGGCTCAGTAATTGGCTTTGACAGCACTGTATCTGTTACCCAAATTGGTGATGGAAACGCAGCAACAATTACTCAAATGTAATTGTTGAGGTGGGGAGAGCGATCCTCTCCCCTTTTTAAATTATGAAAAAAAATATTAACTTTAATCGTTACCTACTCACACTTTTCCTATGTTTTTCTGGGGCAACTCATGCTGCGGATGAACTAGAAATAGATGGCTTATTACTTGATAGAAGTATTAGCCGCTTTGGTCATCAATTTTATTATGAATTTTCAAACTACTGGCGAGATCTCCCTTCAACAGCTGGTTTTAATATTGAAATAAAAGAAACCGTAATACCAAAAGCGGGTACACAACTTTCTTTAATAATGAATAATCAACTCGTTTACGCGACTTATTTAGGTCGCAGATTAGAACCCCTCGATGAACGTGTTGAGCAAGCTGTTTATACAGTAATAGATGCAATGGCTCGCTCAAACATGGCTGCATCAACACCAGATATGGCTAAAGATGGATGGTAAAATGAAAAAAATAGCCCTTATAATAATAACAATATTAAGCTTTTCAGCTTCCGCGACTGAAATAATTTACACCCCAATAAATCCAAGCTTTGGTGGTAATCCACTCAATGCAAATATGCTGCTGAGCAAAGCACAGGCTCAAAATAAGCACAAGGCTCCGGTAATCGAAAAAGGTTATGCTGAACAATTTCAAGACTCTTTAGAGCGCACTTACTTAAACCGCATGGTAAGAGAAATTACAGATATGGCTTTTGGTGAGGATATTGAAGATAGTATTTTTAATCAGGACTCAATTTTTATGAGTGGTGATTATCAAATTGAAGTTATAACCAGCACAACCGATTCTATTACAGTAAAAATAACAAACATATTAGATGACTCTGTTGTGATCATTGAAGTACCGAGGTTTGGATAATGTATAAACTACTAATAACAATAACATTACTGGGTTTGAGCGGCTGTACAAGTTTAGGTAAGCTTATTCCACCATCACAGCAAAAAGCAATTAGCCTAGAGCCAACTGAATTATTTGCAGACTTAAAAAACTTACCAAAACCTGTTGGCAGCATTCCGGTATCGGTCTACTCATTTAGAGACCAAACAGGTCAATACAAACCACAAACTAACGTTAGTTCGTTTTCGACTGCCGTTACTCAAGGTGCTAATTCAATACTCGTACAAGCACTGCATGAATCTGATTGGTTTACACCTGTTGAGCGTGAAGGTTTACAAAACATTTTAACTGAGCGAAAAATTATTCGTGCAGGCCAAACTGATAACCCTAACCAGACTGAGTTACCTCCACTTACCACAGCTAAAATCATTTTAGAGGGCGGTATTATAAGCTATGACACCAATGTAAAAACGGGTGGGTTAGGTATGGAATACTTTGGTATAGGCGCATCTGAGCTTTACCGTGAAGATGCTATTTCAATTTATCTACGCGCTGTGGATGTTCGTACAGGCCAAGTGTTGCTTAGTGTGGCCACCAGCAAAAAAGTATTAAGCCAAGAGATGCGTGCAGGCTTTTTTAGATACGTAAGCTACAAACGTCTAGCTGAAGCTGAAGCCGGCTTTAGTGACAACGAACCTATGAGTATTTGTGTAACTCAGGCAATAGAAAAAGCACTGACAGACCTTATAACAAAAGGCATT
This sequence comes from Pseudoalteromonas sp. SR43-5, assembly GCF_014163835.1. Classification (NCBI taxonomy): domain Bacteria; kingdom Pseudomonadati; phylum Pseudomonadota; class Gammaproteobacteria; order Alteromonadales; family Pseudoalteromonadaceae; genus Pseudoalteromonas; species Pseudoalteromonas sp. SR43-5. The sequence goes on along the minus strand of NZ_JACJEA010000009.1, from coordinate 9,349 downwards.
GATAAAGGCTTATGGGCTAAAAAAGTGAGCTAAATACACAGGCCGTCATAACAAATAAAAAAGGCTACTAACAGTAGCCTTTTTTATGGGAGAAATTGAGATTATATATGCTATTTATTTAGCCATTGGTAATAAAACAGAAACGTAACGCTGAGCCCAATTCGCAAGCTCTACCCTGTTACGTGAGTTAGTTTTTTTAAACGCACTGTACAAATGTGTTTTTACAGTGTGGTCGCTAATGTTGAGCTTATCAGCAATTGTATTGTTACTCGCACCTTGTGCAATTAAATGAATAACGGACTTTTCTCGCTTTGTTAAATGATCGTAATCGTCCTGCTTTAATTCAGTATCGTCATGTAGGTTATTAAATGACGATGCCACGGCTAAAATGTCGTTAAAAGCTTTTGAAATCACTTTACGCGTAAACCAAAGCTCACCAGTATCAACACGAACTAACCCTTTAAAAATATCTTCTGGCGCATCAGATTTATAAAAAACACCATTAAAGTGGTTAAGCAATAAGTTTTGCTCGCACACATCTTCTTTATCAACATTAAAGATAACAACACTATGGTGTTTAGCTAAACAAATAAGGTCTGCGGGAATGAGATCTTGCCATTTGCTTTTAGCACCATCTATTAAAAATAAATCATAATTTGCACGCTGCTCAGCTTTAGGAATAACATCGTCCATTTTAATATCACCAAACAAGGCCTGTAGTGTTCTTAAAATAGCAGTGTAGTTGTGTGAATGAAAAGATGATTGAAATGTAGTTTTTACGAATACTGAGTTTTTATGGGGCATAAATTTCGTCCTTGAAACATTTACACTACATTACCTAAATCAAATACAACTTACAATGAGATTTTGGTATTAAAATAAAGCTACCGCTTCTCCCCCTAAAAAAGATAAAAACCTTTTAAATCAATATATAACCTACATTGCCTTTGTTTTTACAATTACTTTTGTAAGATAAATAACAGATCGGATTAGTAGTCTAGTAATTATTAAAACCTTAAATATACATTATCGTAAACTAAGCTTTAGGTTAATTATTCTATCGTCTCTTTTAATTTATTTAACGCATCAACCGAAAAACCTCGATCATAAAAATATAAAATTTCGCCGCTGCTATTTATAAGTACCACACGAGAGTTATTTGGGCTTTGGTTACCTGTAAACTTTTGAACTGTCTCGCCATCTTTATAAATAGTGATTACCCCACCCCATAATTCTTTAGGGATGCCTTTGCGCATACCGCTGTCTATAAATGTGCTAAACATACGTGGTGCCATGCCGGCAATGGTTGGTAGTTCGTATGTAGGGAGCGTTACGCCCGCCATATCTAAACCAATTAACCAACGGTCTATATCAAACTGGCTGTCTTGCTTGTACCCAATGAGCAGTAGTGTTTTATCTGCTTTAAAATCACTTGGTATAGTCACCATAGTTTGCTCTAAGCTTTCGCCACTAATGCTTGGGAACTGCTTACCTGTTAATTGCTGGTTTGGGTACTGTGTTGTACATGCGCTAAGTAGTAAAAGTGCAAAAGCACTTAATGTTAATTTGATCATAATAAACCTAATATTTATAAATTTCATACCGATACGTTTAGTATGGCAGCTGAGATCTAAAAATGCTGATTAGTTATATAATTTTTAAATTTAGACGCAGTCATGGGTTTACCATACTTCCAGCCTTGTCCGTAATGCACACCCGCTGTTTTTAAAATGGCTTCTTGCTCAGTGGTTTCAATACCTTCTGCTACACAGGTATAATTAAACTTATGCACAAGTTCCATAATATTCGGGATCATAGAGGCTTTTAAGCCCTCAGTTGTTATATCTTGAACAAACGTACGATCAATTTTAAGTTGATGAAAGCTCAAATTTTGTAAATTTCTTAAATTCGAATAACCCGTACCAAAGTCATCTAATGATAAGTTAAATCCCGATTCAACCAAGGTTCTAAAATGAGCATGCGCGATGCTTGTATCAAGGTATTCGTCTTCAGTTATCTCTAAACAAATAATAAAGCGTGAATTGGTAAGCTCTGTAATTTGTGGCAGCAACGACACGTTACCCAGCTCTACATCACACGGAAATATATTAAGCGACACTTTAAAGCCTTCAGGCAATACCTCTATAGAGGTTAGCTCTTTGATTGTAGTGGCAATCATGGCCTCAGTAAAAGTCCAGGTTAAATTGTTTTTTCTAATAACCGGAATAAACTCATCTGGAAATAAAACACCGTAATTATCTTCAAAACGTGCAAGTACCTCGCAACCAATCAGCTTGCCACTTTGCAAACAAATAATAGGCTGGTAAGTCCAATAAAATGATCCCTTTTTGAGTCCTTTACGAATACGCTGATTAATAGAGCGACGTGCAGCAATTCTTGCATCAACTATTAACGCACTCGATATTCCCGCTAAACAGGTTAAAATTAACGAAATTATTAGTAATAAGTGGTTATTAGAAAAAAACAGACTCCAAGGTAAGTGCACTACCACACAATATTGGCTACTTGCAGAACTGCAAACTAAATTAGTTTCGTAAGGAAAGAAAACATTGTTTTTTACTTGAAGGTAGAGATCCTCTTTACCTGCTAAATGATGCAAAGTATTTGGTGTTTTATAAACAACTTCCCAATCTGGCACAGTAATGCCAATGTTGGTAAAGGGAGTACTCTGCATAATTAAATTATAGTCCCCTTGTCTGACTATAATTACCTCCATAGGGCGCTCACTAAATAATAATAGATAAAGCTCTGGCTCAAAACGAACCCTCACCTGTTCATCATCTCGAATAAAGTCAGGCTGTTTGTCGTTAATTGGTTTACTTAATAAGCCTGCACCCGTAGTACAAACTAGCTGATTATCTTTAAAAAAACCTATATCAATTACATATTTTGCGTCAAATAAAGCTCGGCGCATCTCAAGAAGAGTTGTGTTGTCACACTGTTTAAACGCAAGCTTATTTAATGGGGTAAGTATTCGACGCCGCTCTGCAATTGCACCTTCTACATGAGTGAGAATATACTCAGCATCTGACTTTGTTTGTGCTGTTAATTGCTGCGCTGCAAAATTGAGTAAAATTATACAGCCAGTTATAAAAACTAACACTCCGGTTAGAACGGCTATAATAGATTTTTGTTGGTACTTTTTCATAGCATCTCGAAGTTGTTAATTTATATCACTACTTTATTAGATGATTGCATAAGTCGCATTAAATTCACACAGATAGATTTAACAATTATTGAGTGAGTTTTGAATCAATTGCGCTATTTTAAAGCCTATTGCCAAATGTTGGATATCATCAAAATGAATCCCATCACCATCTGTTATGTTAATGAACGAGTTAAAATCAATAAAAGCGCACTTATTATTAGCTGCAACGCTTTTAAATGCACTAGAGAGCTTTGTTACTTTTGTATCAGCCTCTTCATAAATACGTGAATACTGCTCGGTAATTCTTATTTTAGGTGGGCTAGCAATAATAATCTTAGGAGATTTTAAAGTACTACCTTGCTGATAATAAATGTGTATTGAGTTAATTAAATCATTCAAGCCATCTGCTATTAAACTAGGTGTTAAATTAAAACGTTTTTTAAGATCGTTTGTACCAAGAGCTATAATAATAAAGTCGAGATCATGCTTATCCAAATAAGGCTTTAAATAGCTAACACCATTAAGCACACCGTCAAACGGGGGATTATGCACTAACGTGCGATTAGGTTGCCCTGCCTCTATTACGTTAAAGCCCCACCCTAAGTTTTTATTTAAAAGTGATGTCCAACGGGTATTTTCATCAAAACGTTTACCCGTTACAGGGTTTAAGCCCCATGTATTTGAATCCCCAAAGCAGAGAATATTTTTTATTATTTGAGTCATTAAAATGGATTGAGCGTATAGCCTTGTTGTTGAAGTTGTGCGTGAGCGGTCATAGCCGAAAGCGACATTTTTACACCCTCAATAAAAAGCGCTGGCGTTACTTTAAAGTGAGTAGCAGATTGCCCGCAAACATACACTTTAGTGTTGTTTGCTAGTAGCTGCTCAATTAACGCTTGATTTTTATTGTCAACGTTAAAACGTTTTTTATATTCGCTATTAGCTAACACGTCAACACTTGCGCTACCGTGCACAACTAATGCAAGTTGTATGTTTTCAGGCTTTACGCCATGCGCCACATGCATGTTAATAAAACGCGCTAGCGAATTTATTGAATTATTTTGCGCGCCTTTTTCAGCGCCATCAGCAACATCAAATGCTATTTTAAATACCGTAGCGTCATTAATTTCATCATGCTCGGGTACATTGTAATAATTACCATATCCCTTAATTGGTTGCTCTGTTGCATATATTAAAGGGCTAAAAAGCAGCACTAACAATAGTAAATATTTCATAAAACAATCCTGTGTTTTTTAATATTATTACTAAACTACCAGAGACAACCAAAAAAGGCTGCAATTTAAGCAACCTTTTGGGTACTTTTATGGCTGTGGTTAATAAACTGCATACCTAAATAACTAAACGTATTTTTAAACTGCTCTACAAAACAGGCGGGGGCTTCACTTGATGACGCATTAGAAAGCACTGAAAAATGCTTACTACGTAAACTACGAAGCTTAGGTTTTAATGCTTCATCGTCCATATAATCGGTTATTCTATCGATAAATAATTTCATTTGTACCGTGGTGCTGTACCAATAAACAGGAGACGCGAACACCCAATGATCATATTTTAAAAGTGCTTCAAACACAGCGTAAAAATCATCATTTTTATAGTTTTTGTTATAGCAGTACGGCGCAATTTTATAATCATCTAAGCATATTACACGCACATTATTTTGCTCTGCAAATCCATTAACGTGCGCCTGTGTATTACCATTTTTGCGTGCGCTTGAATAAATAATAACAGTGCTACGCTCAAGTTTTTGTTGCATTTAGTTAGCTCCTTTTTTAATGTTACAAGAAGCTTAAAACCTCAAGTTATATTGAGGTCAATCGGAAATTAAAAATAATGCCAATAGATCAAAAAAAACTAACTGAGGCCAACCTAACCGTGGGTTATGTAGCAAAGCGTAGCGGCGTAAAAGTATCAACCCTGCATTTTTATGAAACCAAAGGACTAATACGTAGCTGGCGAAATAGCGGCAATCAACGCCGCTATAAAAAAGATGTACTGCGCCGTATAGCGGTAATAAAAGCCGCACAAGCAATGGGAATAACCCTTGATGAAATTAAACAAACATTGGCAACATTACCTGATCAGCGCACACCCACGCAAAAAGACTGGGCAGCCCTTTCAAAGCAATGGCAAGCACAGCTGGACGAGCGAATAGCGTATATGCAGCGTTTGCGCGATCGCGTTGATGGATGTATTGGCTGTGGGTGCTTATCTATGAGTAAATGCCCTATTTATAACAAAAACGACCACTTAGGCGAAAACCAAAGTGGTGCTATTTTGTTAGAGCGAGATTGAGGGCTAGATTAAAGTTAATCTAAGCCGCTTAGCCCCTCTCTCGCCGCTCGGTATAGAGCACCTAGGGTTGAATCGAATACCGATTTTATAAAGCTATATGTAAGCTCCACCTCTTTACTAATTACTTTGCCAGCAAACACTAACATATGCCCTAGTAAACCTAAGGTTTGTGTTGCAAACGAGGCTGACGCTTTAGCTATTTTATCTAAAGTACGCGCCAACATATCGTAAAAAGTGAGCCCAGTACCAATAGCTGCTTGAGCTGCTACTGCACTGTAATAGCCGGCATCTTTTAAAAGTGTGACTAACGCAGCCCCTAGCTTATCAGCCCAGTGGGAAGTAAAAGAGGCTTGATTTCTATCTTCAAACTTCAAACGTACAGGGGTACTCAAAAAATGATTAGCTTGAATGGTTAAGTTGTTCCAATTATTACTATTGGCTGTGTTTATATAGCCAGGCGTACCATTGAGAGTATGGGCAGCACCTTTTAAACCTTGCCCATTATCTAAGCGTATTTCTTGACCGCTATAAGGCGCATGCGAGAACGGCCACAAAGGTACCTTAGCAACTGGGTCTGCACCATGAGTACAGCGATAAATTTTATCAATTCTCGATGTAGCAGCCCGAGAGAAGTTTTCAAGCCCAACGCGCGGTGAGCCAAACGTATATAGCTTTACAGGTATTGAATATTCAGCTCTAATCCAATCGGCAGAAAGCGTCGCTAATGCACCACCTAAGCTGTGGCCAACTAAATGAATACAATCGGTTACTTTATCTTTAATATTAGCTTCAACAAACTCCTGTAACGCGGGCTTCATACTGTAAAAGGTCTTATTAAATCCAGCATGCACCATACTGCCATTTGAGCCTCCACTTAAACCAAAATGGCCATCAGTTAAGCCATCTCTTAGCGAGTTAGTACTCGAATTGTTATAACCGAATCACCCTGATAATCGCCAAGCCCATGCCCTACTAAAGCAAAACCCGTACTTAAATTAAATAAATGGGAGAAAAAACCGCCCGTTACCCCTTGTACTGCGCCAGGGTTAACTGAAAAGTTAAAATTGTCGCGCAAAGATGCATGAAGTGAACGATGAAGTAAGTTAGTGGTTTTAATGCTTTTTGCTTTATAAGCAAGGTTAGCTAACTGTACCGCTTGGGTTGGCGTCAAAGTATTCATATAAGTTCCCTTTAAATTAATAGTTAAAGTTTACATGATGTGTAAATCGCAAAAGCGTGGCTGGTATCTTCTTTAATTGGAATATCGTATGTTTGCGGCTCTTTAGAAATATCGCACTTCAAGTGTGCAAGAAGCTCTTTAAGTGTGTCACTTTTTTCATGAATTGAAACAAGCGTGTACCATAAAACAATTCCTTCTGGCGTGCCGTTTTCTAAATAAATATGCTGAACCAACGAGTCGTTATCAAACATATTAGAGGGCTTACCTGTTTTTATTGTTTTTTCTGTAAAAGTAAAATAACCGTGTTCGTCTGTTGTGGTTTCGTCAACGTATTCATCGCCATAGGTGAGTGAGCGCATTACTTTAGTGTTTGCAACTGGCTGCCCATTATCTAATAACTGCCCCTTTACTGGAGCCGATAAATAAAATTCTTGTTTATTAAAAAAACCAAACATATCCGCACAAGCCTGTGATGTAGTAAAAAAAACAACGGCAATAGAGGCTATTACCAACACAAAAATTTTTAAACGCGATAAAAACAAAGCAAACACTCTCCCAAGACCTAGCTATAAGCTACTTAATGTTTATGGCCAATTAATTACACCAACCATATTTATATTAAAAAAAAGTAGGGGAACATACTAATTAGGTACAATTATATTGCATGTTTTTTAATCAAAAAACAATCCTAATTTAATTATAAAATAGCGTATATATTAATTTGCCAATACTACTAAACGCGATACCGCCCACAAGCAAAAAACCATATATAAAACTAATAGCACCCGCTGAAGGATCGCTCCTTTTATCAATTTCTATACATGTCGTGCACACAACAAAAAATATAAAAAAGTTTGCGATAACGCCTAAAATAAAAGCATGCCCAAATAACGGTGATACACCTGCCAAAACTGCGCCCAATATTAAGAGCGAGCCTGAAAATGAATGTTTATTAAATCGGCTCTCTATTATTTTTATAACTAATGTGGCTAACATAAAGAGTAAAAAGTATAGCGTTGGCCAAAACTGATAATATAAATACCCCCAGTTTAAAAGCTCACCTGTAGTTGATGAATAAGTTTGTTCACCTATGACAGGCGCTGAAGCATTCGCGGCATTTTCGCTAAAAAAATATCCTAACCCACCAATAATTAATTTTATAATCCCAAAAAATAAAAAGCTGGCAATAGTAAACCCGATAGCGTCATCTCTTGTTAATCGTTTTTTAGCTTTGCTTTTTACAATAATGGCAAGCATTAAACCTAACAGGCATACACTTCCTAAATAAAGTAACGCCTGCCAAAAGTTATCAGAATAAAATACAGCTAACCCTGGTGCTATAAAAAGATACATAGCATCTTCGTTATCTAATGAACGGCTTGGAGTACTCCGATCTGACTCTTTAAAAAGAGCTAAATATACAAATAAAGGCTGTAAAAACAGCATTAAAATACTCGTGGTGATAAGGTTCATAGATCATCCTTGATGAGAAAGAATTAATGCAGCACTTGTGCTGCATTATAATGTGGGTGTTCAATAATAAAGAGAGGTAGGTATTAAAGGTTTATTTTTTGAAAATACGTTTTAAGTTTTAAAAGTCCTGACTCAAGTTCAAATTTTTGTATTTTAGGATTTTTGAATTTAAACCCATTAGAAATATGGGTATTAATCATCGTCGCCATACCCTCAAACCCAGCTGGCGCAGTGGCAACTAAATCGCTCAACAAAGGGTTTATAAGCACTTGATGCTCTTCTATTAAAGCTGGGTCTTCATATATATCGTAAACAAGGTTAGTTAGTGTTTGTTGGCTTTGTTGTTCCATATCATTTCTATAGCGCCTTAGCTTAGGCGTTCATAGCTCCTTTGTGTATCAGTTTGAATTCAATGATTTATTTTAATTGAGCTTTCTCTTTTGCTAACTGTAATAGACTAACAGCTTGCTCTTTGTCATAAGCTAAAGCGCTGTGTTCAATAACATATTGTGCATGCTCTTTTACTGCAAGCCAATTATGCTGCGATTTATATAAACTTGCTAACTCAAAATGCGCCGTTGTAACTAATGAATTTGGCAATTCTGCATCTAATGCTAAAAATTCTTTGTGAAGGGAAATTGCATTATTAATATCTTGCCCTACAAACATGCCGCTTCCATATAACCAAGCTAATGTTGAATAAGCTTCTATCTCTTTTGCCGCAACCCGCTTTTTGGCTTCCTCTAATAATCGAGTCCCATCCCCAGTGTGAAGGCTTAAAGTAATCAATGCTTTCCAGTATCCCATGGAATAAGCTTTTTCACACCACTCTTCAAGATACTCTGGCGCGTTAATTAAGCTTTTATGACATTGCTGTGCGGCGGTTATTACAGTTAAATCTGGGTCATTTATATCTATAGTATTATCCCATCGAGGACCTGCGGCATAAATGGAAGGCGCCATCATAATCAACAATAATAATATTTTATCCATAAAATCACTTCCCTAAAGATTGTTCTGGAAGATGGACAGTATAAGAAGGTACTGGTGAAGGTAAAAATGCACCTTTCCTATAGAAATAAGTCTCTCTAAGCTGTCTCTTATACACAAATCCCTGCTAAGAAATTAGCGGGGATTTTTTTGAACTAAATCTCAATGTCATGATCAGATCTTCAAATCTTGTTTGAGGGCACATTATGATTAACGAACATACT
>NZ_JACJEA010000099.1:0-244 GCF_014163835.1 Pseudoalteromonas sp. SR43-5 | reverse complement strand
ATCTCCCTATAATGCGACCCCACTGAGACGGGAAACAGCAACGCATAGCGAGGCACGAACAACTCAGGGTGTTAAGTAAAACTTAGATTGAATCTTTTTAGAAAGTTTAAATTTAAGTGTTGACAAAAAAATAGGAAAGCGTAATATGCGCAGCCCTAGCGAGATAAAGTTCAACTTTATAATCGCAACGTTCTTTAACAATATAAAGCAATCATCTGTGTGGGCACTCGTACAGATTGAGTTC
>NZ_JACJEA010000098.1:0-246 GCF_014163835.1 Pseudoalteromonas sp. SR43-5 | reverse complement strand
AAAAATTCAGAATTCATTGAGCTGTCGAAAGACATAAAACTTTTTAATTGAAGAGTTTGATCATGGCTCAGATTGAACGCTGGCGGCAGGCCTAACACATGCAAGTCGAGCGGTAACAGAGAGTAGCTTGCTACTTTGCTGACGAGCGGCGGACGGGTGAGTAATGCTTGGGAACATGCCTTGAGGTGGGGGACAACAGTTGGAAACGACTGCTAATACCGCATAATGTCTACGGACCAAAGGGGG
>NZ_JACJEA010000097.1:0-248 GCF_014163835.1 Pseudoalteromonas sp. SR43-5 | reverse complement strand
GCGTTTTATGCGACAGTTTGACAGAAGTTAATATGACTAAAGTAGACATTACTTAGAAAGACTAAAAAAATATTATCAGATATTTTCCAAATTCAGTTAGTGCGTAGAAATACGGATTAACGCCCTAATTTGCTTGGTGACAATAGCGTTTTGGACCCACCTGACTCCATGCCGAACTCAGTAGTGAAACGAAACAGCGCCGATGATAGTGTAGCATTTGCTATGTGAAAGTAGGACATTACCAGGCT
>NZ_JACJEA010000096.1:0-251 GCF_014163835.1 Pseudoalteromonas sp. SR43-5 | reverse complement strand
CGAGTTCTCTCAAGCGCCTTAGTATTCTCTACCTGACCACCTGTGTCGGTTTGGGGTACGATTCCATATAATCTGAAGCTTAGAGGCTTTTCCTGGAAGTATGGCATCAACAACTTCATCACCGTGGTGACTCGTCTCGTGTCTCAGTCTTAATAGCAACCCGGATTTACCTAAGTCGCCAACCTACTCACTTTCACATGGACTACCAACGCCATGCTTGTTTAGCCTGCTCCGTCCCCCCATCGCAATTA
>NZ_JACJEA010000095.1:0-251 GCF_014163835.1 Pseudoalteromonas sp. SR43-5 | reverse complement strand
TGGGGTACGATTCCATATAATCTGAAGCTTAGAGGCTTTTCCTGGAAGTATGGCATCAACAACTTCATCACCGTAGTGACTCGTCTCGTGTCTCAGTCTTAAAGCAACCCGGATTTACCTAAGTCACCAACCTACTCACTTTCACATGGACTACCAACGCCATGCTTGTTTAGCCTGCTCCGTCCCCCCATCGCAATTATATCGAGTACAGAAATATTAATCTGTTTCCCATCGACTACGCCTTTCGGCCT
>NZ_JACJEA010000094.1:0-253 GCF_014163835.1 Pseudoalteromonas sp. SR43-5 | reverse complement strand
CCCGAGTTCTCTCAAGCGCCTTAGTATTCTCTACCTGACCACCTGTGTCGGTTTGGGGTACGATTCCATATAATCTGAAGCTTAGAGGCTTTTCCTGGAAGTATGGCATCAACAACTTCATCACCTTAGTGACTCGTCTCGTGTCTCAGTCTTAATAGCAACCCGGATTTACCTAAGTCGCCAACCTACTCACTTTCACATGGACTACCAACGCCATGCTTGTTTAGCCTGCTCCGTCCCCCCATCGCAATTA
>NZ_JACJEA010000093.1:0-269 GCF_014163835.1 Pseudoalteromonas sp. SR43-5 | reverse complement strand
ATTGCCTCTGAAGATCCTAAATCATTCGGAAGTAATAAAGGCTATTTTAATCCACAAAATTGGACTGATTACAATGACTTAATCGGTAGATATGATTCGGTCGAGGGTGAATTAGTAGTAGTACCTAAAGCGCATCGGTATGCAAAAGTATATGATAATCCTGACTTTAAGCTAGGTGCTGTTGATACAGTCAAGCTAAAAGGCGTGAGAGTTTTAGAGCATAACTTACCAATGGTGATGCTAGCGTTTGAAATGTTTAATGCTAATGA
>NZ_JACJEA010000092.1:0-270 GCF_014163835.1 Pseudoalteromonas sp. SR43-5 | reverse complement strand
TCGAACCCCTGTTACCGCCGTGAAAGGGCGGTGTCCTAGGCCTCTAGACGATGGGGACACATAAATGTGTCACTAGGACAACTGAATTTTTAGACTCGTTTCAGGCGAGCTTTCTTAATAACACTTCACTTCCCTATTAAAAATAAGTAAGTGGCGTCCCCAAGGGGATTCGAACCCCTGTTACCGCCGTGAAAGGGCGGTGTCCTAGGCCTCTAGACGATGGGGACACATAAATGTGTCACTAGGACAACTGAATTTTTAGACTCGTTT
>NZ_JACJEA010000091.1:0-275 GCF_014163835.1 Pseudoalteromonas sp. SR43-5 | reverse complement strand
GCCTGCCGCCAGCGTTCAATCTGAGCCATGATCAAACTCTTCAATTAAAAAGTTTTATGTCTTTCGACAGCTCAATGAATTCTGAATTTTTTAATATCTTTCGATATTGAATTGACTGTGCCGAAGCAACTTATAAGTAAGTTACTTCTGTTGGTCACTCAGTTTTCAATTGAGACTCTAATTTGTTTGCCTCGCTACCTAAGTAGGTTGGCTGTTAGAACTCAATCTGTACGAGTGCCCACACAGATGATTGCTTTATATTGTTAAAGAACGTT
>NZ_JACJEA010000090.1:0-312 GCF_014163835.1 Pseudoalteromonas sp. SR43-5 | reverse complement strand
GGAAGTGGTGTGAGCCATTAAGCTAACTTGTACTAATTACCCGTGAGGCTTAACCATACAACGCCAAACGCGTTTTATGCGACAGTTTAGACAGAAGTTAATATGACTAAAGTAGAAATTACTTAAAGAAAAACTTAAAAAATATTATCAGATATTTTCCAAATTCAGTTAATGCGTAGAGATACGAATTAACGCCCAAATTTGCTTGGTGACAATAGCGTTTTGGACCCACCTGACTCCATGCCGAACTCAGTAGTGAAACGAAACAGCGCCGATGATAGTGTAGCATTTGCTATGTGAAAGTAGGACATT
>NZ_JACJEA010000008.1:26593-141925 GCF_014163835.1 Pseudoalteromonas sp. SR43-5 | reverse complement strand
CCAAGCGCACAGGGCGTGCATCTGTGAAAGTGTTATGGCAAGGATGGCTTAAGTTACAAGCCATCCTGGAAGGCTACGATTTAGCAAAATCTCTTGAGTCAGACTTGTGATCAAGAGACAGCTTTTTAGTGCCTTTTTTTATTTATTTTTAATTTTTTAAAATTAATCTCTTGAAAACAATTTTACCGTCCATATATAGCTAAGTAGGACGCCTGATGGGTCCTAAATTAAACTTAAACAATTGAAATTTATACTATTAATTAAACTTTGCTTGAGCTTGTTCAATAGAAGAGCACATGCAAAATATCGCTTAAATATGAGGATATTATTATGCGTACAGTAGACTTATCACCACTTTATCGTTCATTTATCGGCTTCGAACATTTAGCATCACTTATGGATGCGGCAGCTAATACAGATAAGCAGCCAAGTTTTCCTCCTTACAACATAGAAGCACTCGATAAAGACAAATACAGAATCACTATGGCCGTTGCCGGTTTTAGCGATAACGAATTAACCATTGAGTCAGAAAATAACACATTAAAAGTTACAGGTACTAAAGCAAATAAAGATGAAAACGCAGAGCGTAAATTTATTCATCAAGGTATTGCTGAGCGTAACTTTGAACGTAAATTTCAGTTAGGAGATCACGTAAAAGTACTCGGCGCAGATTTAGCCAATGGCTTACTAAGTATTGACTTAGAACGTGAAATCCCTGAAGCGCTAAAACCACGTAAAATTGAAATTGGTAATAGCAATCTAATAGAAGGTAAATAATCTTCTAAAGTACATATTCCCCTGATTACTTAGCCGCCTCATTCGAGGCGGCTTTTTTGTTTACAGCGCTTCTAAATTATTAAGGTAGTAGGTTGCTTGTTGCAGCGTTTGTTCTTGGAGTGTTTTTTCTTGTTTATCCCAGTTTTTATATACCATACCAATACGTGGGTTCTTTTCTAGCCTGTCTCTGTGTTTATTCATGAAATGCCAGTACAGGCTATTTAGCGGGCAAGCTTTATCACCTACTTTTTGTTTAACATCGTACTGACAGCTTTTGCAGTAATCGCTCATCTTATTAATGTAGTTACCGCTTGCAGCATAAGGTTTAGTCGCAATTATTCCATCATCGGCAAACTGGCTCATTCCTCGGGTGTTGGGCATCTCTACCCACTCTATGGCATCGATATAAACACCTAGGTACCAGTTATCTACGTCATCAGGGTTTATTCCTGTAAGCATGCAAAAGTTTCCAATAACCATTAGGCGTTGAATATGGTGGGCATAAGCGGTTTCAAGGCTTTGTTTTAATGAGTGGCTTAGGCAATTCATTTTTGTAGAGCTGTTCCAAAAATAAGATGGTAGTGTGTTTTTGGCTTGCAGTTGATTTTTAACAGCGTAGTCGGGCATGTTAATCCAATAAATGGCACGTACATATTCTCTCCAACCTAATATTTGCCTAGTAAAGCCCTCTACTTGCGAGAGGGATATTTCACTTGGTCTTTGTTCGTATTCCCTTATTACACGTTTGATTACATATAACGGGTGGAGTATTTTTGCGTTTAGGGCAAACGATAATCGGCTATGGTACAAGCTGGTATTATTTTTACTTTGATCTGTCATCGCATCTTGAAAGTGACCAAAGCAACTAAGTAAATGCTCGCAAAAGTATTCTAGAGATTCAATGGCTTGTTTACGCGTTGTTGGCCACTCTAGTCTCTGATCGGCTAATTCGCCAAAGTAAACGATCTTGTGCTTATTTAAGCGAGAAATGATGTTCTTAACATCATTATTGAATAGCTTAGGTTTTGGTATACACGCTAAGTCAGCTTTGGAAAATTTATTACGATTATTACTGTCAAAATTCCATTTGCCACCGGTTGGCTTAGTATCATCAATTAATATATTAAACTGCTTACGCATAGCACGATAGAAGTGCTCCATTGTCACATGCTTGTTTTTTGTAAAGCGTGTTTTTATATCGGTGAACGGTAATAAAAAATGTTCAGTATCTGTGGCAATTACATCAAATGAGCCATCACTTTTAAACTTAGCTAATTGAGACTTAAGCCTAAACTCATCAGGATATTGATATTCAATAGTTTCGCATTGGTATTTATCGGCAATTCGCTTGAGTAATTCAATTAAATCTTTGTCGTCAGCGGTATCGTCAAGTGTTAAATGCAAAACATTAAAACCTGCCGTTTTTAATGCAGTCGCAAAGTTTTCCATAGCATTAAAAAAAGCACACAGTTTTTGAATGTGATGCTTAACGTAGTCGGTTTCTTGTTTTAATTCTGCGATGAGATAAAGCGTGTCGTCGTCTTTTTGTTTATACCATGAATGAGATGGGTTTAGCTGATCGCCTAGTATTAATCTAAGTGTTTTATGATGGGTCATAGTAAAGCCAAATTTTTTTATACGGGCATAGTTAATTAAACGATCGTTTTAATATTTTACAACAAGCAAATAGGAGTAAATAAGTGCGTAACGACAATAGTTTGCTGTTTTTAATGCTGGGGATTATTTGTTTCTTGAGTTTAATAATAGATTAGTAAAACGAATATAGGCGGTAAATAACACAATACAGTGTGCTGTTAGCAATAGGGCAAAAAAGTTTAACCGCATATCAAGGCGTTTTTGACCATGGTGTTAAAATGAGTCTAATTAAGGGGAGATTAAGTAAATTAAGTCACCCCCCCAAAATTGAATATCTAAATTTTATTACTTTGCTTTTGCTGCATTCTTTGTTGTAACGAAACCACATTGGTAACGTTGAAAAGAACATTGCTTGCAAAGCTTTCAAAGTATCTAAGCGCTTTTTTCCAAGCGAGCTGACTCTCAGTAGTAAAATGTTTACCAAGGTGCTCTTCAAGGGTTTCGTAAAAAGCGTTAGATAAAAGGGCAATGTCACTGTGTGAAGCGCCGCTTTTTTTTAGATACATTAAATGGTGAGCTAAAAAAGGAGCTACCGATGCTGGTTTATCTAAATGCTTAACAATTCGTTCTAATACGCAAAAGAGGGTAAAGCTCTTTTCGTTAAACTGTAAGGCCGTCGGGTAATTCATCTCAATACTAGATTGGGCTAATTTACTATGAAATTTAGCCGTAAACGCATGAAAGTTAGGCTTAATAATTGTTAAGTTATTTAATAATGCTGATTGTTGTTGATTCATTTTTATCTCGTTGCAGTGAGTAATAACTATTATTATCAAGTAGGAATAATGTTGATTATAGCGGGCAGTTCAAATTCTGCACGTTTTTTTAGTGTGAAAGTATGGCTTTTTGTTATATCTATTTACTTTCTGGTAATTAGTGAGCCTTTAAAATGTATTTTAAGAGTTATTAAACTTCAGTTTATCTGATTTTTATCCTGAAATAATAAGCTACTACATTTTATGGCTCAAGTATGGGAATTTTATAAAGTTGGCTGATTACTTATGTTACTTACATATACATTAAATTAGCATCTTGACGAATTGCAAATTTTATAAACTAATTGCGTATTATAGTTGCTAATTATCCTGTACATCCTTATAATAGCGGCCATTGTTTAGCGTGTTGTATAACAGCTAACAGCGATATTAAATTTAAGGTTTGATATCTATTGGCGCGGGATGGAGCAGTCTGGTAGCTCGTCGGGCTCATAACCCGAAGGTCGTCGGTTCAAATCCGGCTCCCGCAACCAATTCTACTAGTAGGTATTACCTTACTAATTTATATCGCGCATTCTAAGTAATGCGCGTTTTGCGTTTTAGGCTATGTAGTTTAATTAGGTCAGTTTACTGACTCGCAACCAAGCTTGGCCCTCGGCCACACAGTTTTATGCTTTATTGGTGTGACGCCCCGCTTGGTTCGGGGCGTTGTTGTATCTGCACCTTACGATTTGTGGCAATTGCTATCAAATTAAAATTTAAACTCAGTATTTTAGGGCTATAAGCCCTTTTTTTGTTTGTATGGAGGATTTTCGTGACAAAACTTGAACAAGATTTAGTAACCATGTTAACGCCTGCGGTAGAAATGTTAGGCTTTGAGTTGCATGGTCTTGAATTTGTACAAGCGGGTCGCCATTCTACCTTAAGAGTATATATTGCTCATGAGGATGGGATCTCAGTTGATAACTGTGCGGATGCCAGTCGCCAAATTAGTGCGATTTTAGACGTCGAAGACCCAATTACAAATGAATATGATTTGGAAGTATCGTCTCCTGGTGTTGATCGTCTATTATTCAAACAAGATCACTACGAGCAGGCGCAAGGAGAGGAAGTACGCGTGCGTACTAAACTTCCACAGGATGGTCGTCGTAATTTTAAAGGCGACTTAGTAGCAGTTAGCAGCGATATGATCACACTATCTAGCGATGGTGCAGAGCATCTGATCATGCTTAGTAACATCGAACGTGCGAATTTAATCGCGAAGTTTTAAATTCGAGTGCGAAGGAATAGGGCAAGCGAGGCATTACCCATGGCAAAAGAGATATTATTGGTTGCTGAAGCCGTTTCCAATGAGAAAGCGGTTCCAAAAGAAAAGATTTTTGAAGCTCTAGAGTTCGCTCTAGCGACAGCGACAAAGAAAAAACACGATGGCGAAATTGAAGTACGTGTAGCAATTGACCGTAAAACCGGTGATTACGATACGTTTCGTCGCTGGCAAATTGCCGCTGTATTAGAAGATGGTTCTTTAGAGAACCCATACAGCGAAATCACTCTAGAAGCAGCACAGGTTGAAGAACCTGATTTGCAAATGGGTGATTATGTTGAAGAGCAAATCGACTCAATCAAATTTGACCGTATTACAACACAAATGGCTAAGCAAGTTATCGTACAAAAAGTACGTGAAGCTGAGCGCGCTTTAGTTGTTGAAGCATACAAAGATCAAGAAGGCGAGCTGGTAACGGGTGTTGTTAAAAAAGCAACTCGCGATGCAATCGTACTTGATTTAGGTAACAACGCAGAAGCGGTAATTTACCGTGATGACATGTTGCCACGTGAAAACTTCCGCCCGGGTGATCGAATCCGTGGTCTTTTATATGAAGTTAAACCTGAAGCACGCGGTGCACAATTATTTGTAACGCGCTCTAAACCTGAAATGCTAATGGAATTATTCCGCATTGAGGTGCCAGAAATTGGCGAAGAGATGATTGAGTTACGTGCAGCTGCACGTGATCCAGGTTCACGCGCTAAAATTGCTGTTAAATCTAACGACAAACGCATTGATCCAATTGGTGCATGTGTTGGTATGCGTGGCGCACGAGTTCAAGCTGTATCGTCTGAGCTTGGTGGTGAACGTGTTGATATCGTACTTTACGATGACAACCCAGCACAATTTGTTATCAATGCAATGGCGCCAGCAGAAGTTGCTTCAATCGTAATGGATGAAGACACTCACTCAATGGATATCGCTGTAGAAGCCGATAACCTAGCACAAGCAATTGGTCGTAATGGTCAGAATGTTCGTTTAGCAAGCCAATTAACTGGCTGGGAACTAAACGTAATGACTGTTGAAGACATGCGTACCAAAAATGAAGCTGAATCTGATAAGTTACTTAACTTATTCACTGAAAATTTAGATATAGATGATGAGTTTGCATCATTACTTATTAACGAAGGTTTCTCGACACTTGAAGAAGTGGCGTATGTACCTGCGTCTGAATTTTTAGAAATTGATGGTCTTGATGAAGAGACTGTAGATTTATTGCGTTCACGCGCAAAAGATGCATTGACAACTAAAGCACTTAAAACGGAAGAAAGCTTAGATGGCGCAGAGCCAGCTGAAGACTTACTTGCGCTTGAAGGCTTAGAGCGTCACTTAGCATTTGTTATGGCAAGCAAAGGTGTTGTTACACTTGAAGACTTGGCAGAGCAAGGTATTGACGAATTAGTTGATATCACAGAACTTTCATCTGAAAAAGCGGGTGAACTGATTATGGCTGCACGAAACATTTGTTGGTTTGCAGACGAGTAATTTATTAACGGAGGTATTACACACTATGGCAGAAGTAAATGTTGAAAAACTAGCCGGCGATATAGGTACAACTGTTGATAAATTGCTACAGCAGTTTTCACAAGCAGGTATCACTAAGCAAGCAACTGATAACGTAACAGAAGCTGAAAAAGCAACGTTACTTGATCATTTAAGCAAGCATCATGGTGGTACAGGTTCAGATGGCCCAGCGCGTATGACTTTACAACGTAAGAGCAAAAGCACATTAAGCGTGACTGGTTCTACGGGTAAAGCTAAAGATGTTCAAGTTGAAGTTCGTAAAACACGTACCTACGTGAAGAAAAGCGCAATGGAGCAAGAACAAGAGCAAGCACGCTTAGCCGCTGAAGAAAAAGCCCGTCTTGAACAGCAACAAAAAGCTGAACAAGAAGCCGCAGAATTAAAAGCGAAACAAGAGGCAGAACGTAAAGCGAAAGAAGAAGCTGACCGTAAAGCTAAAGAAGAAGCTAAACGCAAAGCTGATGCAGAGCGTAAAGCGAAACAAAAGCAGATGACCCCAGAGCAAAGTGCTAAGTCTGAGAAAGATCGCATAGAAGCTGAGCGTCTGCAAAAAGAAGCAGAAGAGGCCGCATTGAAGAAAGCTGAAGAAGAAGCGAAACGTCAAGCAGAAGAGGCAAGAAAGCTAGCTGAAGAGAATTCAGCACGCTGGAAGAAAGAAGAAGAAGAACGTAAGAAACGCGAAGAAACAGCGGATCACCATCTTACGACTTCAACTTATGCACGTGAAGCAGAAGATGTTGCCGATGCTCGTGATGAGCAAGGCACTCGCCGTGCTAAGAAAAAGAAAAAAGCGCCAGCAAAAGATAAATTTGCAGCGTCAAGAGGCCGTAACAAGTCTAAATTAAAAGCACCAGCATCGCTGCAGCATGGTTTCCAAAAACCAACTGTTGATGTTAAAAATGAAGTGCGTATTAGCGAAACAATTACAGTAGCTGAGCTTGCATCACGCATGGCTGTTAAAGGCGCTGAAGTTGTTAAAACAATGATGAAAATGGGTGACATGGTTACTATTAACCAAGTGATTGACCAAGAAGCTGCACAACTAGTTGCAGAAGAAATGGGTCACAAGGTTATCATTGTTAAAGAAAACGAATTAGAGCAAACAGTACTTAACGACCGCCATGAAGATGGTAAGTCAGAGCCTCGTGCTCCAGTAGTAACTGTAATGGGTCACGTTGACCATGGTAAAACATCGACTCTAGATTACATTCGTTCTGCGAAGGTTGCTTCTGGCGAAGCCGGTGGTATTACACAGCATATTGGTGCATACCATGTTGATGTAAACGGCAATATGATTACCTTCTTAGATACTCCAGGACATGCTGCATTTACATCAATGCGTGCTCGTGGTGCTAAAGCGACAGATATCGTAATCTTAGTGGTTGCAGCAGATGATGGTGTTATGCCACAAACTAAAGAAGCGGTACAGCACGCACGTGCAGCTGGCGTTCCTTTAATCATTGCTGTAAACAAAATGGATAAAGAAGGCGCAGATCCAGATCGCGTTAAAAACGAACTAGCTCAGCTAGACGTTATCCCTGAAGAATGGGGCGGCGATACGCAGTACGTTCATATTTCAGCTAAAACTGGTCTAGGTATTGATGACCTTCTTGAAGCCGTACTTATGCAATCTGAGCTTTTAGAGCTTTCTGCCCCTACCGAAGGTATGGCTGCAGGTGTTGTTATTGAATCTCGTCTTGATAAAGGCCGCGGTCCAGTTGCATCAGTACTTGTTCAATCTGGTACGCTTAACCAAGGTGACATTGTATTATGTGGTCTTGAGTATGGCCGTGTTCGTGCAATGCGCGATGAAAACGGTAAAGACATCAAGTCGGCAGGTCCATCTATTCCAGTGGAAATTTTAGGTCTTTCTGGTATTCCTGCTGCGGGCGACGAAGCAACTGTAGTTAAAGATGAGCGTAAAGCGCGTGAAGTTGCTTTATATCGTCAAGGTAAGTTCCGCGATGTTAAACTAGCACGTCAACAAAAAGCTAAACTTGAAAACATGTTTACTAACATGACTGAAGGTGATGTTTCTGAAGTTAACGTGGTACTTAAAGCAGACGTTCAAGGTTCTATCGAAGCAATCTCTGATTCACTAACTAAACTTTCTACTGATGAAGTAAAAGTGAAGATTGTAGGCTCTGGTGTTGGTGGTATTACTGAGACTGATGCGACACTAGCTGCAGCGTCTAACGCAATTGTAGTTGGCTTTAACGTTCGTGCTGATGCTTCTGCTCGTAAAGTGATTGATACTGAAAACTTAGACCTTCGTTATTACAGCGTAATTTATGCCTTAATCGAAGAAGTTAAGCAAGCAATGTCAGGCATGCTAGCACCTGAGTTTAAACAAGAAATCATTGGTCTTGCGCAAGTTCGTGACGTATTCAAGTCTCCAAAAATTGGCGCAATTGCTGGTTGTATGGTTACTGAAGGTGTTATTAAACGTAGCGCTCCAATCCGTGTACTACGTGAAAACGTGGTTATCTATGAAGGTGAACTTGAGTCACTTCGTCGCTTTAAAGACGATGTTGCTGATGTTCGTAACGGCATGGAATGTGGTATCGGCGTTAAGAACTACAATGACGTACGTGTTGGTGACCAAATCGAAGTATTTGAAACAGTTGAAGTACAACGTACTCTTTAATTGTTAGCTCGCTAAACTAATAAATGGGGGCTTAGCCCCCATTTGTGTATCCATTATTTAATTAGCTTATTATTAAATTTCAATAAGTTATGATTTTAGGACAAATGCAATGAGAGAATTTTCTCGCACTGATCGTGTTGCACAGCAAATCCAAAAAGAAATTGCTGTAATTTTACAACGCGAAATTAAAGATCCACGCTTAGGTATGGTGACAGTGTCAGCGGTAGAAGTATCGCGTGATTTATCTTATGCCAAAATTTTCATCACTGTGTTTAACACACAAGATGAAGATGCAGCTAAGCAAAGCGCTAAAGTACTTAATGAAGCAACGGGTTATATTCGCTCGTTACTTGGTAAGCGTATTCGTGCTCGTATAATGCCTGAGTTAAAGTTTGTAGTTGATAATTCACTGATGGAAGGTATGCGTATTTCTAATTTAGTGGATTCTATTATCCGCGAAGATAACGCAAAGCATGTCGATGAAGATGTAGAAAGTGTTGATGCTGATATTTCAGATAGTGAACAAAGTACTAAGCACGTAGAAGATACAGATAGCGAAGAAGGCACTGATACAGATGGCAAAGCGCAGTAAAGGCCGTGCAGTTGACGGTATTTTGTTGTTAAACAAACCGCAAGGCATTTCATCAAATAAAGCTCTGCAGCAAGCGAAAGGTGTTTATTTTGCACAAAAAGCTGGCCACACTGGGGCTTTAGACCCGCTTGCTACAGGTATGCTGCCAATTTGTTTTGGTGAGGCGACTAAGTTTACGCAGTTTTTACTCGATACAGATAAAACCTATATCGTTCGTGCAAAACTGGGTGAGCGTACAACAACATCAGATTCTGATGGCGAAATCGTAAGCACGAAAGATGTGAATGTGACGCGTGAGCAGTTAACAAAAGAAATTGCAGCTTTTGTTGGAGAGTCAGATCAATATCCATCAATGTACTCAGCACTTAAGTATCAAGGTAGACCATTATATAAGTACGCACGAGAGGGTATTGAAGTCCCTCGTAAATGCAGAAAAATAAATGTGTTTAGCTTATCGTTTGACGAATTTGATGAACAAAACAACGTATTACAAATGACGGCTCATGTATCAAAAGGGACGTATATTCGTACAATCGTTGATGATTTGGGCGAAAACCTAGGGTGTGGCGCACACGTTATAATGCTTCACAGAACTGCTGTTGGTCAGTATCCGGCAGATAAAATGGTTTCGCTTGATGAAATTGAAGCGTTGCTTGCTAAAGCGAAAGCAGAAGAGCTTGCGCCTTCTACTTATTTAGACGCGTTGTTATTACCTATAGACACTGCTTTAACTGATTTACCTGTTATTGAAATTTCGAAAGAGCAGGGCAAAGTATTTAGTCATGGGCAAGCAGTCGAGTTACCTGAAGCTTTACCTGAGGGGGCAATTAAAGTTGTTGCGGATGGTGTGTTTATTGGTACTGGCGAGCGCAACTCAAGTGGCCATTTAAAGGTTAAACGTGGTCTTGCTAGCCAGCAAGATGATTACGTAAAGCCTGAATAAGCAATTAGTGTGCCCAGCAGTGGCTTATTAGTTGTAGCTGGGAATAATTAACTTGTAGTTATTCCCACAGTTGGTAGAATACGCCGGCTTAATCGTTTTGGCTGAATTAGTGATCGGCTAAGACACCTTTTAAATTTAATTTTTGGAGTTACTATGTCACTAAGCAATCAAGAAAAAATCGATATCATTGCTAAATTTGCACGTGCAGAAGGCGATACAGGTTCATCAGAAGTACAAGTAGCATTACTTACTTATGATATCAACAAGCTTCAAGGTCACTTTGCTGATCACAAGCATGACTTCCACTCACGCCGTGGTCTGCTTCGTAAAGTAAGCACTCGCCGTAAACTACTTGATTACCTTAAAGGTAAAGATATCACTAGTTATACTGCACTAATCAAAGAACTTGGCCTACGTCGTTAAGAACTAGATTATAGAAATGGGAGCTTTTTAGCTCCTTTTTTTGTGCCTAAAATTTGTGTTTGAAAATAAAACAAATTTATAAACTTATTGAATTATATTGTAAAACTCCTATTTCATAGCTTATCAAGCATCGTTGTATTTACCCACTCATTAGCCCAGCTTAAATCTAGTAGCTAGTGTGTGTTGACCTTTCGTGATTAATTTTGCAGCTGTATGTTTGGTCTTTAGGCAAGGCAGCGCCTATGTAGTGTGGTTATTCCCCATAAATAGGCGATAACGCAGCATAAATGCCAAACATGCGCTGCCCTGCGGGTTCATCCTAGGGGCGATTAACTCTTTGTTGCTCGATTTTTACTTAGCCCACTAGGTTACAAATCTCGCGCCGTGATTAAATCGCCCCTAGGATGAACAAATTTCAATCCACAAAGAACAACACACCCTAGACTCGCATTTTGAAGTAGCTTTGGTATATACTATGCGCGTAGGTAAAAAGGTTTATCTGCAATTATTCACATCATTGCCAATTGTAGTACTTAATTGATTTCCAACTGAATACAATTATGTACTGTAATTGGTACTTTGATGACAACTTATTAGAATACATTTAAGGAATATTTTAAGTGCAAGCAATTATTAAAGAATTCAAACTAGGTCAACATACAGTGACTCTAGAAACTGGTGCAATCGCTCGTCAAGCAGACGGCGCTGTACTTGCAAGCATTGGCGACACTTCAGTTTTAGTAACTGTTGTTGGTAAGCGTGAAGCACAACCTGGTCAAGACTTTTTCCCACTAACAGTTAACTACCAAGAGCGTATGTACGCTGCTGGTCGTATCCCTGGTGGTTTCTTAAAGCGTGAAGGCCGTCCTAACGATGGCGAAACTCTTATTGCACGTCTTATTGACCGTCCAATTCGTCCACTTTTCCCAAGCGGCTTTGTAAACGAAGTACAAGTTATTGCTACTGTTGTTTCTGTTAACCCTGAAATCCAACCTGATATGGTTGCGATGATTGGTACTTCAGCAGCACTTGCTATCTCTGGTATCCCATTCAGTGGTCCAATTGGTGCATCTCGCGTTGGTTACATCAACGGCGAATACGTACTTAACCCTACATTAAAAGAGCTTGAAGAAAGCCAACTTGATTTAGTGGTAGCCGGTACTGATAAAGCGGTACTTATGGTTGAATCAGAAGCTAACGTACTTGCAGAAGACGTAATGCTCGGCGCTGTTGTATATGGTCATGAGCAATCTCAAGCGATCATTACTGCAATCGAAGAATTTAAAGCAGAAGCAGGCAAGCCTACTTGGGATTGGACTGCACCTGAGAAAAATGTTGCACTAGAAGATAAAGTAGCAACTATTGCTGCTGAAAAAGTAGGCGCAGCTTACTTAATCACTGATAAAGTAGCGCGTAAAGAAGCTCTTGGTGAAGCTAAAGATGAAGTTGTTGCAGTATTAACAGCTGAACTTGCTGAAGGCGAGTCTTTAGACAAGCAAGAAATTGGCAAAATCTTCGGTTCACTTGAGAAGAAAATCGTTCGTGGCCGTATCGCTGCTGGCGAAAAACGTATCGATGGTCGTGAACCAGATATGATTCGTGCACTAGACGTAATGACTGGCGTATTACCGCGTACTCACGGTTCTGCTATCTTTACACGTGGTGAAACTCAAGCGTTAGTAACAGCGACACTTGGTACAGAACGTGATTCACAGTTAATCGACGATTTAACTGGTACTCATAAAAACCACTTTATGCTTAACTACAACTTCCCTCCATTCTGTGTAGGTGAAACTGGTTTTGTTGGTTCTCCTAAGCGTCGTGAAATCGGCCATGGTAACCTTGCTAAGCGTGGTATTTCAGCTGTAATGCCTACTCTGACTGAGTTCCCTTACTCAATCCGTGTAGTATCTGAAATTACTGAATCAAACGGTTCTTCTTCAATGGCGTCTGTTTGTGGTACTTCTCTAGCACTTATGAACGCGGGTGTACCAATTAAAGCATCTGTTGCCGGTATTGCGATGGGTCTAGTTAAAGAAGACGATAAATTCGTTGTTCTTTCTGACATCTTAGGTGATGAAGATCACTTAGGTGACATGGACTTTAAAGTTGCCGGTACTGCTGCGGGTATTACTGCACTTCAAATGGATATCAAAATCGAAGGTATCACTCAAGAAATCATGCAAATTGCGCTTAAACAAGCAAAAGCTGCACGTTTACATATCTTAGAAGTGATGGATGAAGCGATTTCTGCTCCTTCTGAAGAGCTATCAATGTTTGCTCCTCGCATATACACAATGAAAATCCCACAGAAGAAAATCGCTGAAGTTATTGGTAAAGGTGGCGCAACTATTCGTCAGCTTACTGAAGAAACTGGTACAACGATTGAAATCGGTGACGACGGTACAATTAAAATTGCCGCTACAGATGGCGAAAGTGCAGCTAATGCAATTAGCCGTATTGAGCAATTAACAGCTGAACTTGAAGTAGGTACTATCTACGAAGGTAAAGTTGTACGTATCGTAGACTTCGGTGCGTTTGTAAACATTCTTCCTGGTAAAGATGGTCTAGTACACATTTCTCAAATTAGTACTGAGCGCGTTAATAACGTGGCTGATCACCTTTCTGAAGGTCAAGAAGTTAAAGTTAAAGTACTAGAAGTAGATCGCCAAGGCCGTGTACGTCTAAGTATTAAAGAAGCAATGGAATCAGCAGCACCTGCAGCTGACGCGCCAACTGACGCGTAATTGCTAACTTATTAATCTAGTTATATTAGCTAGATAGTAAAAAAGGGGCTGTTTAGCCCCTTTTTTTATGCTTTAATGAAACCTTATTGGACAAGGTCTGTCTTATATTAATCGCGATATATCTTGGTATTAAGGATTTTAATGATACTCAAACATTTAGCTTTGGCATCTTTTGCTATTTTGTCTTTAAGCGCTTGCCAAACTACAACAGAATCAGAACCAACCCCGATTGTTAATGTGCCATTTACTGCACCTTTAGCTTCTGACTTTAGAAGTGAAATTGCTATTGCACGCTACTCAGAGCTATTAAATAGAGCCGACTTAAGCGAAGAACAACAAGCTAAGCTTTATTACGACCGTGGTGTACTTTTTGATAGTCTAGGTATGACAACTCTTTCGCGTATTGATTTTAATCGCGCAGTAAAGCTTAAGCCTGATTTAGCTGAAGTGTATAATTTTTTAGGTATTCAACATACGCTTATGCAGCAGTATGAAAAAGCCTATGAGTTTTTCGATTCTGCCCTAGAACTTGATGAAGAGCATGAATACGCCTATTTAAATCGTGGTATCGCACTGTATTACGGCGACAGAGCAGGCCTTGCTAAAAATGATTTTAATGAATTTTTAGCTCGCTCTCCAAAAGATCCGTACCGAGTTTTATGGGTTTATTTAGCACAAGCACAAGAGGATAAAGCCGTTGCGCTTGATGCACTTAAACAAAATGCCACTGCGCTTGATGAATCACAATGGGCGTACCAGTTAATTTCTCTTTATACGGGGGATATGAGTGAACATGCATTTTTATCTGGCATTAGTGATGGTGTTAGAACTGAGCAAGAATATGCGCAGCGTTTATGCGAAGCTTATTTTTATTTAGCTAAAATGCATCAAGCAGCAGGTGAGCTGTATTTAGCATCAGACTACTTTAGGCTTGCGCTAGCAACTAATGTACACGAGTTTATTGAGTACAAATATGCGCGTTTAGAGCTTGAGTTGATGCAAGGTGTTGACGCAAGTTAAGCGTTTTAAATTAATAGGTGTATTACTATGTTGTTTGTTAATTACAGGCTCTAGTAATCACCTAGGCGCTATTGGCTTTTGGCATGTTTTAAACGCAAAAGCTAATGTGCTACAAAGTTATTGGAAATCACCTGGTTATTTTTCTGATCACTTAGAGCAGTTACCAAATACCTCTTTAGCTATACTAGCCCGCAGTAAAATTTCTTCAGCCCAATATATGTATTCTCTTAAGCTTATTAAAAACAGTCAGAGCGATACTGCAAAACAATTTTGGCTCAGAGCATTAAATGACTTAACAATCCCAGAGCGTAAAATATTAGCAGCAAAGTTACTTGAGCACTCACGTTGGAGCGATTTAAAGTTACTAGCTAGTAAAAAAAAATTACCAGCTGGGGATGTGCTAAATCATCTAAAGCTTCAGTTAAAAACACCACAAAGTAAAGTATCTAGTGAGTTTATCCACGCTCTCGGTTTTTCATCTTTAATAAATATAAGTAAACCTAATAAGCAATGTATGTTTAACGTGCTGACTATGAGCGATCATCGCAGTGGCTTATATAAACTCACCGAGTTTATTAATGCTTATAATAAACAGCCAGAGCCCCGTGAAAATATTTTTTGCTTTTCAAAACCAGTTTACGTTGCAGGTATGCTTGAGTGTAAAAGTAGCACTAATCAAATAGCAAAGTGTGACTGGCAATCAGCTAAACTCAATAACCAGCTTCCTAACAATTTTAATTTTATAGTAATGATGCCAAAAGATGGAACGGCTAATGTTACTAAAGGAACAATGCTAATAAACTCAAAAGCAAAATACAGTGTGTTTTTGCATGAGTTGATGCATTTTAACGGTTTTGAAGATGAATATGCGCTACCTAAAGCTAAACAAGCATGGTTGTGTGCAAAAACGGGTTTTGTGGCACCTAATTTATTTATCTCTCATGATGAGTCGCCCCCAATAGGCTGGCATAAAGCAAAGAGTTGCCAGATAGGTGGTGTTGCATATAAACCTAGTGAAAATTGGTCTATTATGCAATATCAGCAGTTAGGGCTCTCGGCGCAGTATAGAGAGATTTGGTTGAAGCATTTAGATATGACCAATGGTAATTCTTATCGCCACTCCAGCGCGCTTACATTTGCAAATAAGGCCATATTAAATTAACAATTATCAGTATTAATTAATTGTTTTTGTAGGCTTAATAAATTGTTAGTTCATGTTTAAAAAACACCCATACAGAACCGCTTTTTATAGACAAAATCAGTGTTTTTCAGTATAACTATAGTCATTAATGTCGTTTAAAAACAGGCAGTAAAAGCATCCCTTCGTATTAAAAAGAGATGCCCTGATAAACTTATGATTATAAAAGGCCCTACATTATGACTTTGCTCTGGATACCCTTGTTATCCTTAATTGGCAGTGTTATTTCTGCATGCACAGGTAAGTTATCCCGCAATTTAAGCACTAGTTTAACGGCTCTTGCGCCTTTAACGGCTTTGGGAATAACTTTATACCATGCACCTGCAGTTTTAGCGGGCGAAACCATTCGTTACTCTTTCGCTTGGATCCCGTCAATAGGGCTCGACCTATCTCTGCGGTTAGACGGCCTCAGTTTATTGTTTATGTTTATGATTTTAGGCATAGGCTTGCTCGTTATCCTCTACACGCGTTACTACCTCAGTGCCAACGACTCAATGGCTAAGTTATATAGTTATTTAATGCTGTTTATGACTGCAATGCTTGGCATTGTTATGTCTAACAATGTTATTCAGCTGTGGTTGTTTTGGGAATTAACGAGCATCAGCTCATTTTTATTAATTAGTTTTTGGTGGCATAAGTCTGAAGCGCGAAAGGGTGCTCGTATGGCTCTTGCTGTAACAGGCGCGGGCGGCTTAGCGTTACTTGCAGGCTTAATGCTATTAGGTGATATTGTTGGTAGTTATGACCTAGATGTTATCCTAGCGAGTAAAGCGATAATTCAATCTCACGATTTATACGAAGTAGCATTAGTATTGGTGCTATTGGGTGCGTTTACTAAATCGGCACAATTTCCATTTCATTTTTGGCTTCCTCATGCAATGGCAGCGCCTACGCCAGTGAGCGCGTATTTACATTCTGCAACCATGGTAAAAGCCGGTATATTTTTATTAGCACGTTTTCATCCTGCTTTAGCTGGCACCGATACGTGGTTCTTACTTGTTGGGTTAACAGGTTTAGCTACGCTGTTGTTTGGTGCTTACATAGCATTATTCAAACACGATTTAAAAGGATTGTTAGCTTACTCAACAATAAGCCATTTGGGTTTAATAACGCTATTACTCGGGCTTGATACTGAGCTTGCGACTGTTGCTGCTATATTTCATATAATTAACCATGCAACGTTTAAAGCGTCGTTATTTATGGCCGTTGGTATTATCGATCATGAAACAGGCACGCGCGATATGCGTAAATTAAATGGTATGTGGCGATACTTACCATACACTGCAACGCTTGCAATGGTCGCGGCGGCTGCTATGGCAGGGGTTCCATTACTTAATGGGTTTTTATCTAAAGAAATGTTTTTTGCAGAAACGCTGCATCAGCAAGTGCTTGGTTCTATGTCGTGGTTAATTCCAGTACTGGCAACGGTTGCAGGTGCATTAGCTGTTGCGTACTCCGCTCGCTTTATTCATGACGTGTTCTTTAATGGTGAACCAATTGATTTACCTCGCACGCCGCACGAACCGCCACGTTATATGCGTGTACCAATAGAAATATTAGTTGTGATTTGTTTGCTAGTGGGTATGTTCCCACACTTTACGATTGATGGCATTTTGTCTGCGGCCTCTTTAGCTGTACTTGGAAAAGAAATGCCAGTTTACGAATTGGCTATTTGGCACGGGTTTAACTTGCCTCTACTAATGAGTGCAATGGCGATTGCTGGCGGTTTATTTATTTATATTAATCGTAAATATCTATTTCAGTTTCAAGCATCATTACCACCTTTAAATGCTAAAAAAACCTTTGAACGTGTAATTTTAAGTGTTGTTGCCTGGTGTCAGTCAAAGGTAAGCAGTATCGAAAATGGATCGCTGCAGCGCTACCTAGTAATTATGTTAGCGGTAGTCTTACTGTGTGCCGGTTGGCCATTATTTGAAATGCAACAACTTGCTGGCAGCATGCCACTTACCCCTGTTGATGTGCACAATGCAATTGGTGCGGGCTTATTGATTATTGGTGCTCTTGCTACCGTTATTTGGCATCGCTCTCGAATGGTATCGTTGTTAATGCTCTCAATCGTAGGGTTAATGGTATCGGTTGTGTTCACACGTTTTTCTGCTCCAGATTTAGCGCTTACACAGTTAACTGTTGAGGTTGTTACTATTATTTTACTTATGCTGGCATTGTTTTTCTTGCCCCAGCATACGCCAAAAGAATCAAGTTCATTACGTGTACTTCGAGATTTAGGAATTGCCTCTACTTTAGGTGTAGTTATAGCGAGTATCTGTTATGCATTACTTACACGTCCATTAGATTCAATCTCAGACTTCTTTATTGCTAACGCTAAAATTGGTGGCGGTGGTACTAATGTAGTTAACGTTATTTTAGTCGACTTTAGGGGCTTTGATACGCTTGGTGAAATTACCGTATTAGGCATTGCCGCATTAGGTATATTTAAAGTACTTTCTCGAATCCCATTATTTATGCCAGCAAGTGACAGCGAAGGGCGCCCATGGGCACGAGAGCGCCATCCAATCTTACTGGCGAGTATTTCACAAAGTTTATTACCGCTTGCGTTATTGGTTTCTGCATATATTTTCTTACGCGGACATAACTTACCTGGCGGTGGCTTTATTGCTGGACTGGTAACGTCAATCGCGTTTATTTTGCAATACATGGCGCATGGTACAGCATGGATAAACGGACGTTTTGATGTTAATTATCGTAAAATCATAGCTTCAGGCATTGGTATTTCACTGTTCACTGGTGTGGGTAGCTGGTTCTTTGATAAGCCATTTTTAACAACTTGGTTTGACTACTTTGATATTCCGTTTGTCGGTAAAACAGAGCTTGCCAGCGCGATTGCATTTGACCTAGGTGTTTACTTAACGGTTGTAGGCGCTACGCTAATGATTTTGGCAAGCTTAGGTAATATGACGGCAGATACCCAGAAAAAAGAGGTAAATATTTAATGGAATTATTGTACGCATCTTGCGTTGGAGTATTGGTCAGTTGCGGTGTGTTTTTACTGCTAAGAGCTCGTACGTTCCCTGTAGTACTTGGGCTTACTATGATTTCATATGCTGTTAACTTATTTTTGTTTTCAGCAGGTCGTCTTACTATTAATAAAGCGGTAGTGCTTGGTACTGGTACAGAATACGCCGATCCTCTACCTCAAGCTTTAGTGCTTACAGCTATTGTTATTGGTTTTGCGATGACCGCATTCGTGGTTATTTTGGCAATACGTGGACGCGCCGATTTAGGTAGCGACCATGTTGATGGTTATGTGCCCAACACCTCTGCAGATAATAAGGAGCAAAAATGATCCAACATTTAGCTTCGCTCCCTATTTTATTACCTATGCTGACGGCTGTTATTTTATTGCTGCCACCATGTGGTAAAAGCGTTAAAATTCGCCGCTTAGTTTCAATTGTAATGGCAATAGCTACTTTTGCCATTAGTGTGCTTTTACTTGTACATGTTAATAATACAGGTATTAACGTTTACGCTATTGGTAATTGGTCTGCACCATTTGGAATAGTCTTAGTAGCAGATATGTTGTCTACCTTATTGGTTACGTTAACTTCATTTTTAGGTTTGGGCGCTATTTTATATGGTAGTGCTGGCGATGATGAAAAAGGCAGCTTTTATCACCCACTTGTTCACTTTTTGATATTAGGTGTAAATGGCGCGTTTTTAACTGGCGATTTATTTAACCTATTTGTATTTTTTGAAGTGCTACTGATTGCATCTTATGCATTGTTAATGCACGCAGGTGATAAACAAAATACTCGCGCGGCATTGCAATATGTAATATTGAATTTAGTTGGCTCAAGCGTATTTTTAATTGGTTTGGGTATTTTGTACGGTGTGCTTGGTACGCTTAATATTGCAGATATGACGCAAAAGGTATCACTACTTACAGGTGATGATGTATATCTAGCAAAAGCAGGCGGCTTACTGCTATTAATAGTATTTGCTTTAAAAGGCGCACTATTACCTCTGCATTTATGGCTTCCAAATACTTACGCAAGTGCTAAACCTGTGGTTGCTGCATTGTTTGCGATTATGACTAAAGTAGGCGTTTACGCTATGCTTCGTGTTTATACGGTGATATTTGGTGAACAAGCCGGAGCGCTTGAACACATGGCGCAGCCTTGGCTTTGGGGCTTAGCAATTGCGACCATTATAGTAGGTGCAATTGGTGTGATGGCAGCACAAGACTTACGTAAACTCACCTCTAACTTAGTATTAGTATCGGTAGGTACGCTGGTTGCGCTAATAGCATTGCAAAATGTAAATGCCACTGCTGCACTTTTATATTATTTAGTGCATTCAACACTTGTTAGTGCCGCACTATTTTTACTAGCAGACTTAGTTTCAATCCAGCGCGGTAAAGTTGGCGATAGACTAGTAGCAGGTCGCTCTGTAAAACAGCCATTTTTATTAGGTGTGTGCTTTATTATTGCGTCTTTAACGGTAGTTGGTATGCCACCACTGTCAGGCTTTGTAGGTAAAATTTGGATACTTAAAGCGACATTAAACAGTGAGCAAGCTTTACTATTTTGGCCAGTATATTTAGTAACAAGTTTTGCGTTGTTAGTTGCGCTTTCGCGCGCTGGCACAACTTTGTTCTGGGAGCATAGAAGCAAAAGTAGCGAAAATGCCGATTGTGCAAGTGCACACCCGTTGCAGGTAACTGTAATTATAGCTTTACTTGCATGTTCGCCATTGCTCGTTATTTTGGGCGGACCAATAAGTGAATATATGCTAAATGCTGCTACTCAGTTACATGATCTAAGCGGCGGTATTAATGCTGTACTTAAAGGAGGCATGTGATGAGATTACAAGCCCGTTTTCGTTGGTTACCAACGCCATTTCGTAGCTTATTTTTGTTTATGGTTTGGTTATTGTTAAACAATAGCGTATCGGTAGGGCACTTAGTATTAGCGACTATTTTTGCGATACTTATCCCTATTTTAAGTTTTTCGTTTCGAGACCCTCAGCCACTGATTTTAAAGCCAGGCTTGGCGCTTAAACAGTTACTTATAGTGCTGTACGATATTGTTGTTGCAAATTTACAAGTGGCTTTACTTATACTTGGACCATCAAAAAAATTGCGTCCGGCCTTTATAAAAGTTCCTATAGATTTAACACACGACATGCCAATTACTATATTGGCTAGTTGTGTATCGCTTACACCTGGTACTGTGAGTGCAGAGGTTTATCCAATTGCTGAGTCGTTACCTGAAGGTGAAGAGCCAACGCAACGCTACTTATTAATACATGTGCTTGACCTTAAAGATGAAGAAGCACTTATCAAACAAATAAAACAACGCTACGAAGCTCCACTAAAGGAGATATTTCAATGTTAGATACTGTATTACTCATTGTTTTTTCGATGATTGGCTTATCATTATTGCTTAACTTATGGCGATTGATCATCGGTCCGTCAGTGCCTGACCGTGTTTTAGCGCTCGATACTATGTACATTAACGTCATCGCACTGATTATTTTATACAGCATTAGTATGGATACAGGGCTTTATTTTGAAGCTGCACTGCTTATTGCCATGCTAGGTTTTATAAGTACGGTTGCAGTGTGTAAGTATTTACTACGTGGCGATATAATTGAATAAGGTGAAAACATGATCAGCGAATGGGTTGTATCAATATTATTGTTATTTGGTGGTACGTTTATTTTAATTGGCTCAATAGGTTTAATTAAACTACCTGACTTTTTTATGCGTTTGCATGGACCAACTAAAGCAACCACGTTAGGCATGGCGAGTATGTTAATTGCGGCTATGGTTTATTTTGCAAGTTCAGAGCATGGCCTAAGTGTTAAAGAAATACTCATTACTATATTTTTACTAATTACAGCACCGATTAGTGGTTACATGCTAATAAAGTCAGCTATTCATCATAAGCTAAAAGCCAAAGAAGGCACTAAAGGCCTAGATAATGTAGAAGACGACTAACGCAAAAAGTAATTTATAAAAGGCCGAATAAATTCATTTTATTCGGCCTTTTTAATGATTGCTTGTACCCTTTACAATACAAACTATTCATGTGACTATAAATTCATTATTTATATGAAAGGATATTATTATGGGTAAGGTACTACTTTTATCATTGCTAATTTTTTCTAGTAGTTTATATGCTGAACAAAATACTAAGCAGCAAAAAATAGATGAACTCATTAGTGTAATGAATTTAGATTCAATGGTTGATTCTATGTACGGCCAGGTTGAAGGTATGATGAAAGGCATGTCAGACCAAATGGGTGTTAAGCCTTCTGAGCAAGCAATTTTTGATAAGTACTACGGCGACATGACGACGGTATTAAAAACCGAAATGAGCTGGGCTAAAATGCAGCCAATGATGGTCAATGTATACGACAAGCATTTTAGTGAGCAAGAGATTGCCGATATGTTAGCGTTTTATAAAACAGATACAGGGCAAAAAATACTCGAAAAAATGCCTGTTGTAATGCAAGAGTCTATGCAAATGTCACAAAGCTTAATGAAAGATGCTATGCCTAAAATACAAACTTTAGCGCAGCAACTAAGCGACGAATTAGAGCAAAGCCGTAGCGAATCAAACTAGGGCAGCGCATGTTTGGTATTTATGCTGCGTTATCGCCTGTTTATGGGGGGTAACCACACTATATAGGCTCTGCCTTGCCTAAAGACCAAACAGTCTGCATAAATTAAATCACCAATGATCAACACGCCCTTAGATTAATACGCGCCTTACTTAGGCGCTTCTCTGCTAAATTACATCCCCTTCAGATAATACACGGCCAATATCAGCTTAAGTTAATTATGTTTGTGTCACTATACCAATGAGCAACAATACTTAATCAATTTGAGGGATTAAGTACGGCGCTAACTGCATAAAACATTTTTTATATACGACGGCATGAATGCAGGGGCAATTAGTAATAACAACTAAATAACGAAACCTTTGCCTTGTTATCCACTCGATTTATTGTCTTAAATAGAGCACTTAATTAAGCCAATTAGTATTATTTTGTTAGTTTTAAAATAGCCATTGACCTATGTGTTGCACCTAGGTTTATTATGAAGCTATTGAAACACGACGGAGTTAAATTATGTATGTTAAACAACTCGCCAAGTTAATGGGCGTGACTGCAGATACTGTTCGTCATTACACACGCATTGGGTTACTTCATCCAATACGCAGTGAAGGAAATGGTTATCAAGAATATACAAAGCAAGACCAGCAGCGTTTAAAGTTTATTATTAGCTCTCGTCAACTTGGTTTTTCACTCAAAGATATTCAACAAATTATAGGCGAGTCTGAGCAGGGGAATTGTCCTTGTCCGTTAACGCGTAAACTCATTACTAAACGCCTAGAAGAAACCGAAGCACTATTTCAAGAAACATTAAAATTACGAAATAGAATGCATGCAGCTCTGGCGCAATGGGATACATCAGCCGATGGTGCAAATGCCAGTGACGTGTGTAGTTTAATAGAATCTTTTGTTGATCCAATAAACGATTCTGCAAATAAGGAGCAGCGTAATGACGACTAATACAAAAGACACCGCGCAAAACTTTATTATTGAAGGCGCTAATTGCGGCAGTTGTGTGGCTAAAATTGAAAAAGCCCTTAATAGCGTGCAAGGTGCGCAAAATGTAGAAATGAACTTTGCACAGCGTACAGTACGTGTAGAAGGTAAAGCCCGCGAAAGCACGCTTATTAAAGCAGTCGAAAACATTGGTTATTCAGCTAAGCCAATGAGTAACGAGTCTGATCAAGATGCACTTGATGAAAAAGCAAAATCGGATGAGGCACATTACAAAAAGCTAATGCGTAATATGATATTAGCGTTAGGGGTCGGTGCACCGTTAATGATATACGGGCTTATTTTTGATATGAGTGTGACCACCGACACACAACGAATAGCCTGGTTTTTAGTGGGTATAGTCACGCTTGTGGTTATGGCTATATCAGGTAAACAATTTTACAACGGTGCATGGCAGGCATTCAAAAACCATGCTGCCAATATGGATACATTAATAGCGCTTGGTACAGGTACTGCGTGGTTGTATTCAATGTTTGTGGTAATAGCACCAAACTTATTACCACAAGTCGCAAGACACGTATATTTTGAAGCATCATCGATGATCATCGGTTTAATTAGTTTAGGGCTCGCTTTTGAAGTAAAAGCACGTGGGCGCACCTCACAAGCAATTAAACGCTTAATTGGCCTGCAACCAAAAACTGCACGCGTTATTCGCGATGGTCAAGAGCAAGACATCGACATTAGTGATGTTGTAAAAAATGATGAAGTACGCGTACGCCCGGGTGAAAAAATCCCTGTGGATGGCGATGTTATTGAAGGCAGCAGTACGGTTGATGAGTCAATGCTTACTGGTGAGCCAATGGCTGTAAGCAAAAAAACGGGCGACAAAGTCGTTGCCGGAAGTATTAATAAAAGTGGCACTTTATTATTTAAAGCCACGCACATTGGTAGCGAAACCACACTTGCCAATATTATCAATATGGTAAAGCGTGCACAAAACTCAAAGCCATCAATAGGGCGCTTAGCTGATGTTATATCAGGAATATTTGTACCAACAGTCATGATTATTGCGGTGCTTGCAGGCCTTGTATGGTTAAACTTTGGACCTGAGCCATCAATTGCTTATGCCGTTGTTGCAGTTACCACTGTACTTATTATTGCTTGTCCTTGTGCGCTAGGACTCGCAACCCCTATGTCGGTTATGGTGGGTATTGGTAAAGCTGCAGAGTCAGGAATATTAATTCGAAATGGTGAGTCGCTGCAAACAACATCTAAAATCACCACCATGATTTTAGATAAAACAGGCACTATTACTCAAGGCACACCGCAAGTTACCGATGTAGTTACCTTTAATAACAGTGATGAAAATACAGTAATGCAACTTGTTGCAAGCCTTGAAAGTAGCTCAGAGCATCCACTAGCCCAAGCAATTACGGCACACGCTAAAAAGCAGGGCTTAGCTTTAAGTAAAGTAGCCGACTTTAATGCAATTACAGGTAAAGGTGTCACTGGCAGTGTTGACGGGCAAACATTGTTGTTTGGCAATAAAGCGCTAATGGATAAATACAACGTGGCCGTTGATGATGCAATCGAGCAAGCTCAAACACTTGCCAGTGATGCTAAAACGCCCATGTATTTTGCAAGTAATAATAAGCTCCACGCTACTATTGCAGTAGCCGATCCAATTAAAGAGGATTCAGTTGAAGCTATTAAACGCCTGCAAGATAAAGGTATCCACCTAGTTATGCTAACAGGTGACAACAAAGCCACTGCACAAGCCGTTGCTAAACAAGTTGGTATTGATGACTTTATTGCAGAAGTAATGCCCGATGACAAAGTAAACGAAGTAACAAAACGCCAAGCAAATGGTGAAATAGTGGGTATGACAGGTGACGGTATTAACGATGCTCCCGCACTTGCACAAGCCGACGTAGGATTTGCAATTGGTACAGGTACCGATGTTGCAATAGAAAGTGCAGACATTACCTTAATGCGTGGTTCGTTACATGGCCTTGCTGATGCAATTGCAGTGAGTAATGCAACTATTTCAAATATTAAACAAAACCTATTTGGTGCCTTTATTTATAACGTGGCGGGTATTCCGATTGCAGCCGGCGTGTTGTATCCATTTTTTGGCATCCTACTTAACCCTGTTGTTGCAGGTGCAGCTATGGCACTTTCATCGCTTACAGTGGTAAGTAACGCTAATCGCTTACGTTTTTTCAAACCAAATAAATCGTAATTTAAGCTAAGGAGTACATTATGTTGATGATTAATATAGGTGGTGCACTGTTAATAGCTGCAATTATTTATTGGTTTTGGCTATACAAACCAGAGCAAACACAAAGTGATGACAACAAAGAAACGATAGTCGTTGATAACGGTGTTTATAAGCCAGGACACATTAAAGTGGCAGCCAACAAAGAGGTTGTACTTACCTTTGATAGAAAAGACAGCGCGCCGTGCGCCGAAACAGTGGTATTTCCACAGCTTGATATAAGTAAAACGCTGGCAATGGGTGATGGCAATACGGTTAAACTACCTGCGCTTGAAGCCGGTGAGTATGACTTTCATTGCCAAATGCAAATGTACAAAGGCAAGCTAGTTGCAGAGTAGTCTGAACTAAGTTGGTGTTGGGGTCGTATAATTACCTTATATAAGCTGTATAAATAGATGAGTAGGAGTCGTTATACTAAATGAATAAACTAAACCCTAAAAAATTATTGAATAGTAAATGGACCGCAACACCTGCTATAAATAAAGAAAAACACTTCATTATTGTTGAGGTGGAATTTGATGAAGACGGTAATGTAATTGAATGTATTACTGAGGCTGTTATGTCAAAAAATCAATATCCAATTAGTTGGCGAGATTTAAAAGATAACCAAAAGTGGCTGCAAGGGTGGAAGTAGTTTAAATCTATATAATTTACCTCACTCCAATAGCTGGCACGCGATGTAGGTTTGCTTAATTTAAGCAAACCTACATTTTACAGCGCATTAAACTATGAGTTGAATGCTACAACTTAGCTTTAGCATTGAAACCTTCCTAGATAAATTCGCCATTTGGCAACAAAACAGTTAATTTCAAAATATCTTTCCAAAATTTTTATAATAAATTTCAAAAACAATATAACTTACTGATTGTAAATAAATTAATTATTTAATAGCCGCAAATAAATCCTATGTAATTTCCATGTTCATATTCAGTTTATTTTGAAGGCTAACCTAAACGCCCCCTTATTGGCTTTTTAGCAAAAGTGTGTCTTTTTAATTAAACTTAACCAATTGATTTATAGTGGTTTATTATTTTTAGTTAAATGGCTGTTGCTAAATAGCAACAATAACACCTCCCCAAATTAAGCTTTTCTCGCTTTATATCATTTAACTCATTGTTTTTAAATAATAAATAAAAAGTGGCACCGAAGTTGTAATACCTTGAGTGTATTAAGCAAAACGTGATGAAAGCCAAAGGCCTTAATCGCAACAACCCAATGAAGGAATACTATTATGAAAACATTTCAATCAACATTAGTACTAATGGCGCTAGCTTCTTCATCAGCGGCTTTTGCAGCAACAGATTTTGATACGCTAGACGTAGATGGTAATGGCGCAATCAGCCAAGCCGAAGCCTCAGTAGATGCTGAGCTTTTAAGCAAGTTTGAAGAACTCGATACTAACCAAGATGGTGAGCTATCTGAAGATGAGTTTTCTAAGGCCTAAAATTAAAGCCTTAAGCAGTTAATGCTCTGTGATGTTATCTAAATTCTGAGTTGCCAAAGACAACCTAAGTAGGCAAGGGAGCCTACTAAAAAGAATAACCAGGAAGTGACTAGAGAGCACTATAGAGCAAATTTATTTAGGACACCGCATACTTTTGAAGGATTAAATTATGAAAAAGCTACAATCAACATTTGTACTTATGGCTATTGTTTCTTCGTCAGTAGTATTTGCAAACACAGACTTTGAAACACGCGATGCAGACGACAACGCTTCAATTAGTCGCTCTGAAGAATCGGTGCAAGTGATAGAGCAATTTGACGAGCTGAATGTTCAAAGTAGCGGTGGTCCGACAGAAAATGATTTTTTTGAATATTAATTTATAGACACTTTACTCCTAAAGGATCTTTGAAAAGGACTTCTTACCCCTAATCAGGCTCAAAGCCTAAGGAAACGATTATGAAAACATTACACAAAACTTTAGCTCTTGTAGCCCTAGCTTCTTCTTCAGCGGCGTTTGCTGCGGTAGATTTTGATTCTTTTGATACAGATGGCGACGGCGTAATTAGCAAAACAGAAGCCCAAGTAAACTCGCAACTAGTACAGCTTTTTGATCAATTAGATACAGATGGAAATGGCGAGTTATCTAAAGAAGAGTTTTCGAAGGTTCAGTAATAAGCTCTATGTAGAACCTTACCAGTCATACTCACAAAGCAGCTAAGTAATTAATACTTAGCTGCTTTTTTGTGCATTTAATTTAATATATTACTATTTAGTCACCAAAGTAGTGCAAAGCTTGAGTTTGAATAGTGTCAAGTTACTGATTATTAAGTTATTTTATTGTTGGTTTTAAACTTGCAAATCTATTTATAACTTAGGTTAATGAGTATTTAAAATGGCGCGAATGAGTTATATCAGTAGTGTTGAGCGCTACCACGAATATGAGCATGTAATACACAGTTTACTTGAATCTATTTTAATGAGTATTGAGGACGGATTAACTAAAGAGCGTGATACCCGCTATCTGATTAAGCAGTACCCATTTTTAGAATTACAATATTGTTTAAATGCAGAAGGTTTGCAGCAGGGTAATAACGTCTGCTTTAAACGCGCATAC
This sequence comes from Pseudoalteromonas sp. SR43-5, assembly GCF_014163835.1. Classification (NCBI taxonomy): domain Bacteria; kingdom Pseudomonadati; phylum Pseudomonadota; class Gammaproteobacteria; order Alteromonadales; family Pseudoalteromonadaceae; genus Pseudoalteromonas; species Pseudoalteromonas sp. SR43-5. Next base: position 113,968 of record NZ_JACJEA010000008.1, on the reverse strand, counting down.
AGCAAAAAATTAGGTGAAAGTGGTAATCAACAAGATTTAAGCGAGCGACCCTATTTTTTGAACGCTAAAGCAAGTGATAAAGTGTGCTTTACTGATCCCTATATTTCTATAGCGACTAACCATTTATGTATATCGGCGATTAAAGAGCTAAAAAAACCAATTAATAATCAACATCACTTGGTCGTTGATGTGAGCTTAACGCAGCTTATTGAGTTTGTAATGGGTGATACTGCGCGCGCTAATATGTCGCCTTACTTCAAGGCGGGTTACGGTATTATTGTGGCGTGCTTATTTTGCTTAGTATTATTTTTACTAAATATCGTTTTTAGTGATATATACGCTCTATTAACTCATGTAGATACCTCATCAGACCCACTTGAACCCTTTAGTATCATTATTTACATCACCTTGGCATTGGCAGTATTTGATTTAGGTAAAACAATACTCGAAGAAGAAATCCTGATGCATAAGGATATTTTTAGGCACTCGTCTACGCGGCGCACTATTACACGGTTTATCTCTACTGTATTGATTGCTATATCAATTGAGGCGCTGTTAACTATGTTTAAAGCGGCTTTGGGGCAATCGGAGTATTTAATGCCTGCCATAGCGATGATGCTGGCAGTGGTAGGGCTTTTAATTGCACTGGCTATTTATGTTTATTTAGGGGCAAAGGCCGAAACGCTATTAATGCGCGCTCGTTTAAAACAAAAATCCTCCAAGTAGGAGGATTTTTATATTATATAACTATTTAATAGCTATTTATTGCTTATCTTGCGCGCGTTTGGCTTTAAAGTCAGACTCGCTCGTCCACTTTGGCCAATCGCCATTATTTGCAAGCTGTGTGGCTATATCAACAATAAGATCTATATCTTGCTTAACACCACCTAACGACCAATCAGCTGAGTAGTCGTCTGCTTCTTTATGGTATTTATGCGCAATGTACTCAGGATCGGTATCACCCAGACTCATAAATAATAAACTAGGCACGCCTTGCTTAGAAAGCGAGAAATGATCTGATCTAAAAAACAAGCCATTTTGCGGGCGAGGATCCATTTTAACAACACGGCCTTGTGATTTTGCAGCCTTTGCTAAATAGCTTTCCATTGTCGATAAATCTTTACCGTATTGTAAAATGTAGTCAGTACCATCAAGCACGTTCATGCCATCAATATTTAATAGACCGACCATTTGTTTTGTAGGTACAACCGCACCCGATGCAAATTCTTCAGAACCAATTAACCCCGTTTCTTCTGCTGTAAAGTTAGCAAAAATAATTGAGCGTTTAAATGGTTTTTGCTTGTTCATTTCGCTCATTATACGTGCTATTTCAAGCGTGGCTGCAGTGCCTGAAGCGTTATCTACTGCGCCATTATAAATCTTAGGGCCAGTATCAGTTTGTTTAGTACCAAAGTGGTCCCAGTGAGCGCTAATAACAACGTATTCGTCAGGTGATTCGCTACCTGTAATTTGTGCAACTACGTTATGCGATTTGGCATGTGATACTTCGTTTTTAAAGGCAAGGTTTGCTTTTAAGTTAAGTGGCGTCGCTTTAAAGTCATTATTTAATGCTGCTTGTTTTAAATCTTGATAGTTAAGCTTTGCGGCGTTAAACATTTGCTCGGTCGCATCAAGTGTTAGCCAGCCCATAACCGGTAATTTAGACGCGTTTAAATTGTTATCCATTAACGTGTATTTAGTGCCGGTGTTTGAACTTTCAACTACGCCCCAAGGATATGCCGCAGGCGCGGTTTCATGAACAATAAATACAGCCTTTGCACCTTGGCGAGCGGCTTCTTCATATTTATAAGTCCAACGACCGTAGTAGGTCATTGCATTACCAGTAAAAAGGGCGTCGTTTTGAGTAGCAAAGCCTGGATCGTTAACTAGCACAACCACAGTTTTACCAGTTACATCGATATTTTTATAGTCATTCCAGTTATATTCTGGTGCATTAATACCATAGCCAACAAATACAACGTCAGAATTGCGTACATCAATTAATGGCTGAAGTTGCTCGGTACGTGCGGTAAAGTCTTTACCTGATTCAAAGCTTAAATCACCTACCTTTAACTGCATATCCTGATTAGCTGTCACCATTGCCATTTTTACAGGCTGTAAGTATTTACCTTTATAAGCACCGGTTAAACCCAACGCTTTATATTGCTCGCTTAAGTAGCCTACGGTTTTTACTTCACCATGAGTAAGCGGGCCTCGGCCTTCAAAGTCATCAGAGGCTAGCGTTTTAATATGCTGTTTAATATTGCTAAGGCTTACACCTGCTGTATTTTCTAATGGAGTTTGTTCGCTTGCAGGCTCTGAGCAGCCAAAGAGTGCAACTAGAAAGCTCAGGCTAGCGCTTTTTAAAAGAGTAGATGCCATAGTCTTCATATTGTTATTTAATTAGGCTTTCAATATAAAGGAAGCACCGCAGCGATGTCGAATTTTTATAGAGAACTTTTCATTCAATTGCAGATTGATTTTATAAAGTGTATAAATAACGAACAACCTAAAGGAGCACATAATGGGCCAATGTAAAAAAGTGGGTATTTATTTATAGCTAGTGGCATTGCATTTTTTGCTGCTGCAATATTAGCTGAGCAGGAGACATTTTTTGTGCTGTCTGCTTCTTTTATAATACTGGGCACTAAAAGCAAAAAACCAGCATTAGCTGGTTTTTTTGCATAGGTTGCAGTTAGCTTTATGCGTCTGCAAGTTTTACGCGGATCTTACTTTTATCAACAGTAGATTGGTTAAGTGCAGTAATTGCGCTTTTACTTTCTATGTCGTTTGGCATTTCTACAAAGGCAAAACCTTTAGATTGGCCAGTTTCTTTATCAAGTACCAAGTTACAAGTAGTCACTTTACCGTGCTCTGCAAATAAAGTACGAAGCTCATGCTCAGTGGTAGCACGAGACAAGTTACGAACTAATAGTTTCATAATGAACCTAAATAATTATGTCAGTATTAATTATCTCAAGTAACTCAGGTTTAACCTAATTTTATTTTAAAACAAATATAAATAAACACTCTGTAGAAATAATTTTTTGTATCACTATGAAAATAATAGATTTTATAATTAAATTTAAAATATCAGTAAATTGGTAATGTTAATTGGTAATTGAGTTGTGGTTATTTGTACAATAAATTGGTAAATTAATATTTAATTAACTTACTATTAACCACAGAACTACTCATGTCTAAATATACCCTTAAACCCTGTAATACAGTTACAGCTATACTTCTATCTTGTTTAGTTACTGGTTGTGGCAGCTCAGGCTCTGATCCTACGGTGCAAAATAATGAAGCGATTTCTTCACAAACTCCTGCAACAATTGGTGGTAACACTCTAGGTGAAGTTATTAGCGATAGTAATGATGCAATAACAGGCTCGTTAACTATTACGGATCAACAATCAGGTGAAGCTGCTTTTGTAGCACAAGAAAATAGCGCTACAAGCTATGGTTTTTTTAGCTTAAATGCTGGTGGAGATTGGTCATACACACTTGACGATTTAAACGCTTCAATAACATCTTTAAGTGAAGGTGAAACACTACAAGATACAATAACAGTAAACTCTGTAGATGGTACCAGCGCACAAATTATCATAACAATTGTAGGTGCACCAATAGCTCAAGCTGATGGCTTTGAGAAAATATCACACGTTTTATTGCGATCAGATGGCGTTAATTCGGGGCTTGACGCATACACGCTTATTGAAAATGCCTTCGGCGAAGGGTCAATTGAATCTCCAGACTTATATGCTGGCAATCATCAAAGTGTTGTCCATATTATTGAAGATACCGATACGATAATTGGTAACCATTTTGTCTTTTTAGCTCACCGAGATGATGACCAAGATAAAGACAAAGGCGTAAGTGATAGACAACGTAACGAAATAAAAACCTACGATAAATCACCACAAGAAACACTGGCGTTTGAGGGTGAGACATTTCAATATAGCTGGAAATTTAAAGTAAGCAGCGAGCTTGAGCTTACGAGTAAGTTTAGCCATTTTTTTCAAATAAAAGCTCGAAATGACAGCAACGATAATACTAATGGCAACGACGACCAGCCTGTTATTACGCTCTCTGGAGCACAAAAAAACAGTACAGGTAATCAGCTGCAAGTGCGATATAGTGCAGGCTTTGATGAAAACGGTAACAGCACAGGGCTTGATAAAAACCTCATTGAAACCGACTGGTCACTCATTACAGATGAATGGGTCAAGGTATTTGTACAAGCTACATTTAGTGAAAACGGTAAGTTTGATATGACGTTAACGCGCTTAAGCGATAATGCAGAGATATTTAATATAAGCGAGCAAAACATAGATATGTGGCGCGGCTTTAGTGATGCTGATTTTGCTCGCCCTAAGTGGGGAATTTACCGCTCAATTGTTGAAACCGACAGCCTTCGAGTTGATGAAGAACGTATTAGGTTTGCTGATTTTTCTATTACAAAAGGTAAGATAGCGCAGTAAGCTATTTTATCAATTAGCATGAAAAAGCCGTTAATAATTATGCATCATTAACGGCTTTTTTAATTTTTTGATAAAAGTGATTATTTCACTTCTTTACCCGCTGCTTGTTGATCAGCATGGTAGCTTGAACGTACAAACGGGCCAGAAGCCGCGTGAGTAAAGCCAATTTCATCTGCATACGCTTTTAAGCCATCAAATTCTACTGGTGGCACGTAGCGTTTAACCGGTAAGTGATGCTTAGAAGGCTGTAAGTATTGGCCTACAGTAAGCATGTCTACGTTGTGCGCACGCAAATCACGAAGTACTTCTTCTATTTCGCTAATTTCTTCACCTAAACCTACCATTAAGCCTGATTTAGTTTTTACTTCTGGGTGAGCTTCTTTAAAGCGACGAAGTAATTCTAATGACCATTTGTAGTCAGCACCTGGGCGCGCTAGTTTGTATAAACGTGGCGCAGTTTCTAAGTTGTGATTAAACACATCTGGTGGCGTCTCGATTAAAATCTCTAGTGCGCGGTCCATACGGCCACGAAAATCAGGTACTAATATTTCAATAGTGATAGTGGGATTATGTTTACGAATCTCGCGAATACAATCAGCAAAGTGCTGTGCACCACCATCACGTAAATCATCACGGTCAACTGAAGTGATTACAACGTAGCTTAGCTTCATATCTTTAATAGTAAGTGCTAGCTTTTCAGGTTCAGTGGCATCAGGTTTTAATGGGCGACCATGAGCAACATCACAAAATGGGCAACGACGAGTACAAATAGCACCTAAAATCATAAAGGTAGCTGTACCGTGGTTAAAACATTCAGATAGGTTAGGGCACGAAGCTTCTTCACATACCGAGTGTAAGCCATGCTTACGTAGCGCTTTTTTAATACCGTCAATACGATCGGTTGATTTAGGTAAGCGAATTTTTAACCATTCTGGCTTACGCAACATTTCAGTTTTTTCTGTAGGTAAAACTTTTACTGGGATCAACGCCATTTTTTCTGCGTCGCGTAGTTTTACACCTGGTTCCATTTTGACTGGTTTATTCATTCGTTTTCAAACCCTTCAGTATGCTTAACCTGTGTTGCATTAAGCTTCTTGATCATGTGTTTCACCAATCCTTCACCCGCACTTTCTAGGTTTTGAGGACCATCTAATTCTTTAGTTTGCACCATATTCATGCCCGCATAACCACATGGGTTAATGCGTAAAAATGGACTTAGGTCCATGTTAACATTTAATGCTAAGCCATGAAACGAGCAACCACGACGAACCCTTAAACCAAGGGATGCAATTTTACTGTCATTAACGTATACACCTGGTGCATCAGCTTTAGCATAAGCTTCAATACCATACTCGGCGAGTGATTCAATAATGCACTCTTCAAGCCAAGTAACCAGTTCACGTACACCAATCTTTAAACGACGTAGATTAAATAATACATACATCATTTGCTGGCCTGGGCCGTGGTAAGTTACTTGCCCGCCACGGTCAACTTTAATCACCTCAATGTCGCCAGGAGCTAGTAAGTGTTCGTCCTTACCAGCCTGACCTTGGGTGAATACACTCTCGTGCTCTACAAGCCAAATTTCATCTGGCGTATTTTCATCACGGGTGTCGGTAAAGTCCTGCATTTTTTGCCAAATTGGCATATAACGCTGACGACCCAGTTGGCGTACGATCAAAGTGTTTTCGTTCACAACAAATCTCAACTATGGATTAAAGCATGTGGCGTACGTCATCAATATTGCTGATCACGTTGTAAATTTCTTCAATGTGTTTGCCACTAGTAACTGTTGCTACAAGGCTTACTGACTCGTAATTACCTTTGCTGCTTGGTTTTACTTTAGGGGCGTAATCGCCAGGTGCTATTGGTTGTAACTTAGCTAAAATTTGATCAGTTAAGTTTACGTTAGCTAAACCCATTATTCTGAATGTAAATGGGCAAGGGTACTCTAGGTACTCATCAAATTTAGTATCTTTAACAGGTTGAACCACGACGGTGACTCCTCATACAAAAGTGTGGACTCTATGCAAGCTTGAAGCTTAATACAGATAGGCAATTAGCAGTCTTGCTTATATGGGGCGCATTCTAACATTTTTCAAGCAAAAAAAAACGCCTCACAGTGGAGACGTTTAAATTAGTTACCTAGTTAATAGGGGAGATATAAATTACTGCATGATCTGTAAGCGTAAGTAATCATAAATTTTGCTAAAGAAGCTGCCTTCTTCCACTTCTTCAAGTGTAACTAGTGGGTATTGAGCAATATCTTCGCCCTCTAGTTGTAAGAATAACGTACCTACTTTAGTACCTTTAGCAAGTGGTGCTTCAAGCGTATTATCTAGCTCAAAGTTAGCTTTAAGGTTTTTATGCTGACCACGTGGGATAGTAATTGGTGTATCTTCTAAAATACCTAAAGATACGTTCTCTTTGTTACCCATCCAAATACGTTGTTCTGCAAAGCTATCGCCTGCTTTGTACGGAGTAATTGTTTCATAAAAACGAAAACCATAGTTAAGTAGCTTTTTACTTTCTACTTTACGAGCTCGTTCGCTTGAGGTACCCATAACAACAGCAATTAAACGCATATCGTTTTTAGTTGCTGAGGTAACTAGGCTGTAACCAGCTTCTGATGTATGCCCTGTTTTAATGCCGTCAACATCTAAGCTTTCATCCCATAATAATGAGTTACGGTTATATTGCTTAATGCCGTTATAAGTAAATGACTTTTGCTTATAAAGTGCATATTCATCTGGCACATCACGAATAAGAGCAGCACCAAGTGTCGCCATATCGCGTGGAGTTGTGAAGTGCTCGTCAGTATCAAGGCCGTGGCTGTTGATAAAGTGACTGTTGCTCATACCTAATTTAGCAGCATGGGCATTCATTAAATCAGCAAATGCGCTTTCGCTTCCAGCAATATGCTCAGCCATTGCTACACATGCATCATTACCTGATTGAATAATAATACCGTGGTTAAGCTCATCAACACTAATTTGTTTACCTACTTCAATAAACATCTTTGAAGATTCTGGAAAGTTTTTAGCCCATGCTTTTTCGCTTACCGTTACCATATCGGTAGTGGCAATATTACCTGCTTTAATTTCAGTACCAATTACATAACTGGTCATCATTTTAGTTAAACTTGCAGGTGCTAGCTGTGTATCGGCTTCACCTTCAGCAATAACTTTACCAGTTGTAAAGTCGACTAAAAAATAACCTTTCGCATTAACTTGAGGTGGTGCCGGAATAATTTGGGCGCTGGCTGAGAATACGGCGGCTGTACAAACTAGGCCGCATACACCTTTGAGGATTTTATGTTTAATAGATTTCATCATACTCATTAATGGTTAAAGTTAAAGATTCGCGTTACGCCATTTTATACCCAAACTACCCCGAGATGCGAGCATCTTGGGCTGGTTTGGGTATTAGTCTTACTGAGTGTAAAGCAAGAACGCGTTTTGAAATTGATTTTGTTTTAATTTTTTTAATACTTCGTCTGCATGAGGGGTGTCTTTTATTGGCCCTAAATGCAATCTGTAAATATCGTCTTTTTGCACAATATTTGTTGGTAATTTGTATTGCTCTCGCAATGTGCTGGCAAGTGCTTCAATATTAGCAAGTGTACTACCTGCAGCTACCTGAATATAGGTTTGACGCGCAGTTGCGCCCGCAAGCGTAACGGCCTCTAGCTTAACCTTTGCTGTACCATGGGTGTAGTAGCCAAGCTTATAAGCGGCTGCGTACGAAAGATCAATTATTCTATCGTCATGAAATGGGCCACGGTCGTTCACGCGTACGATTACCGATTTACCATTTGCTGTATTGGTTACTTTAACAAAGCTAGGTAGTGGCAGCGTTTTATGCGCTGCGGTCATGGCAAACATATCATACGTTTCACCATTTGAGGTGTGATAACCATGAAATTTACGACCATACCAAGAGGCAATGCCTTCCTCACTATAACCCGTCTCATCAAGCATGGGCGAATAGCTTTTACCAAGCACTGTGTATGGGCGGCTAGCGCTAGCACTTTTAGTGGTTTCGGTAACTATAGCGTCTTGCATCTCAAGTGTAGTTGGAGCTCTTAATGGCGCTGCATCATGACGCATACTATAACGGCTACTTGGCCCACTACTACAAGCACTTAAAAGTAAAATTAATAATGTAGTAAATATAAACTGATTCGTGTGTCGCATTATTTTAAAAGCATCCTTTTATCTGTCGCGATTGACATAATAATGCCAAATCCTGCCATTAACGTCACCATCGATGTACCACCATAACTAATCAGTGGTAAAGGTACGCCTACAACAGGTAATAAACCCGATACCATGCCTATGTTTACGAATACATATACAAAAAAGGTGAGTGTGAGTGCGCCTGCGAGCAATTTACCAAATGCATCTTGTGCATTAACAGCAATGTATAAACCACGACCAATAATAAATAAGTACAGGCTAAGTAAAACACATACGCCGAATAAGCCAAATTCTTCGCTTAAAACCGAAAATATAAAGTCGGTGTGGCGCTCTGGCAAAAACTCTAATTGCGATTGTGTACCAAGCAACCAGCCTTTACCTTCTATGCCGCCTGATCCAATAGCAATTTTCGATTGAATAATATGATAACCCGAACCAAGCGGATCGCTCTCAGGATCTAAAAAGGTGAGTACACGTTGTTTTTGATAATCGTGCATACCGTAGTGCCAAAATGGCCATGCAGCAAGCGCTACAATCGAGCTTAAAAACCCTATTAAACGCCAACTCAACCCAGACAAAAATAATACAAATATACCTGAGCTTGCAATAAGTATAGCGGTACCTAAATCGGGTTGTTCTTTAATTAATAATGTAGGGAGCATTACAATCATAAAACCAATAATTAAATGTAGCGGGCGAGGTGGTAAGTGATTTCTACCTATATACCAAGCTACCATCATCGGGACTGCCAACTTCATTAATTCTGCAGGTTGAAACCGTGTCACCCCTAAATTGAGCCAACGCTGCGCGCCTTTTGAGCTTACTCCAAATAAAAGTACACCGACTAGCATTAATAACCCAACACAATAAAGTGGGATCACTAACCGCTTTAACGTGGCAGGCGAAAACTGGGCTAAAACAATCATAGCAACAATCGCACCGCCCATGCGGGTCATATGCCTAATCATCATAGAAGACTCTTGCCCGCTTGCGCTGTAAACAACCATTATGCTGCCAGCCATCATTATAAGTAGTGCAATAAGCAGCGGTAGGTCGAGGTGCATACGCATCCAAATAGAGCGTTTATCGTGCAAAGCGGTCATGGTGTCTCGTTCCTTGCAAGATTAACAGGGTTGGCTGCAAAGTAGTAATCCATAAGTTGGCGAGCTATTTGAATGCCGCCGTGGTTGTTTTCTAATACAACAGAAACCACAATTTTAGGATCGCTATAAGGTGCAAAGCCTACATAAATTGTATTATCGCGTTGGCGTTCTTTAAGAGATTCTGCATCGTAACGCTCACCTTGGGCAATACTAACTACTTGCGCGGTACCGGTTTTACCAGCCGAGTCGTAGTTAGTCCCTTTAAATGCTTTGTGGGCTGTGCCTGATATTTTTTGTACTGTATTATGCATTGCATCTAACGATACCTGCCAATGGCGCGGATCTTTTAAAATAACAGGGGGTTTTTCTTCGTTGTTAATTTGCGTTATGTCGTTATCTTTTTTTATTACTTGCACCAAATGAGGTGGATGATTAATACCACGATTAACTAATATGTTAGTTGCATTTGCAATTTGAATAGGTGTGGCAGTCCAGTAACCTTGGCCAATGCCTACCGAAATAGTATCACCGCGCCACCAAGACTCTTTAAAGCGTCCTTCTTTCCATTCTTTTGAAGGTAGAATAGCAGTAGTTTCTTCGTGAATATCAATACCTGACAAATCGCCGTAGCCAAAACGGGCCATAAAATCGCTTATTTTAGTAATGCCTAATCGATAAGCCGCATCGTAAAAATAGGTATCACACGACTCTTCAATCGCTTTATATACATCTACATGACCATGGCCCCAACGTTTCCAATCTCGCCATTTATGTTCAACATTTGGAATTTGAAAAAAGCCAGGATCCCACATTGATGTTGACTCATTTACTATATTTTCTTCAAGCGCTAATACTGCCATTAAAGGCTTTACAGTAGAGGCCGGCGCATAACGACCTTGCGTAGTACGGTTTATTAATGGTCGGTCTTGGTTAAGCAGCGCTTTATAATTTTTGCTGCTAATGCCGTGTACAAATAAGTTTGGATCGTAACTTGGGTTTGAATAAAGTGCCAGCACGCCGCCATCTTTGGCGTCCATAACTACAACAGCGCCACGCATATCTTTAAGCGCATGTTGTGCTATTTGTTGCAAGCCCACGTCTAAAGTAAGTACTAGGTCGCTACCAGGTTGCGGTTGGGTCATGCTCAGGGTGCGTATTACACGGCCACGGTTATTAACTTCTACCCGTTGTGAGCCTACTTTACCGTGCAGTGTTTCTTCGTAATATTTTTCTATGCCGAGTTTGCCAATATCATGTGTGGCGCGGTAATTGGTTGCACGGTCTTCTTGTTCTAATTGGTTTAGCTCTTTTCTATTAAGCTTGGCAACATAACCGAGCGCATGCGTTAGTGTGTCACCAAATGGGTAGTAGCGTGCAAGGCGTGCCTCAATGCTAAAACCAGGGAATTTATGTTGATTAACCGAAAACTTCGCCACTTCTGTTTCGTCTAAGCGGGCTTTTAATACTTGTGATTTAAAACGACGGGTGTGTCTTATATCTTTTAAAAAGTCTTGTTTGTCTTGCTCTGTAATCGCAATTATTTTACTTATTTGATCAAGCGATTCGTCAAGGTCGTCTACCTCTTCGGGGATGACCTCAAGGTTGTAAACAGGTTTGTTTTCAGCAAGTAGCACACCGTTACGGTCGTAAATTAAACCACGGTTGGGTGCAATAGGAATAACTTTAATACGATTATCGTTGGAGCGGGTTTGGTAGTCTTGGTGATCTTCGACCTGAATAGTATAAAGATTAGAAAGCAATACTGCGACTAATCCTAATACAAAAACAAAACCCACGAATGATCGCCTAGCAAATAAGTTTGCTTCTGCGGAGTGGTCACGAATAGTGGGTCTATGTTTTAGCATGGCAAGGGGTTACTCGCGATGATAAGGATGGTTGTTATTTAAGCTCCAGCCTCGGTAAAGGCTCTCTGCAACAATTATACGCACCAAAGGATGCGGCAATGTTAAATTAGATAACGACCATTTTTGCTCAGACGCTGCAATACACTCTGGAGCAAGTCCTTCAGGTCCGCCAATAAGTAAACTTACATCGCGGCCATCGAGTTGCCATTTTTCCATATTTTTAGCAAGTTGGTGAGTATCCAGTGCTTTCCCTGTTACCTCTAACGTTACAATACGATTGCCTTTTGGAATAGCCGCTAATGTTTTTTCACCTTCAATGTGTAAAATACGCTTTATATCTGCATTTTTACCACGTTTACCGGCTGGAATTTCGATTAACTCTAGCGCCATATCCTTAGGGAAACGGCGCTGATATTCTGCAAATCCCGTTTCTACCCATGCTGGCATTTTAGTACCAACAGCAATCATTTGTATTTTCACGTATTACTTCCAAGCATTGTCTAAAATGAGTGAGCGTTTAGCCCCACAGTTTTTCTAGATCGTAATAGCTACGTGCTTCGTTTTGCATCACGTGTACAACCACATCACCTAAATCAACCAGTGCCCATTCGCCGTCGCCTTCACCTTCATAACCTAGTGGCTCTGAATCTGCATGACGCGCTTCTTTTGCTAAGTGATCGGCAATTGACTGTACGTGGCGTTTAGAAGTACCAGAACAAATTACCATGTAATCTGTAATATCTGATGTTTCAGTTACGTCAATATGAACGATGTCACGCGCTTTCATATCGTCAATTTTGTCCATAGCAAAGGCGAGTAGTTGTTTTGAATCCAAGGTTTTGTCTCAATTTAAAAATTTAATGGCGCGCATTTTAACACGCTAGGAGTTTTTAAGCATCAATTTGATAGAGCTGATGCACTTCTATGTAATGACTCACTGCATCGGGCAATAGTTCATTCTTTTTATTACTTTTTTTTAGCTGCTTGCGAATTGTACTTGAGGCTGCATCGAGCATTTCGCCCGGTAAAAAATAAAGTTTACCTGCAAGTGAGTGTTTAAGTGCCGCTACTTCGCCAGCATTTGCGTGTTGCATATAGCTTTTGAGCTCACCTTTTACAGTGCAATGTTGAGCTGGGCGCTGGTACACCACAATATGGCAAAGCTGTGTTATTGCCTTCCACTCAAACCACTTATCGAGATTGTTAAACGAGTCCATACCAATTAAAAATAAAATAGGTGTAGTGGGGTGCTCTTTACGAAGTTCTTGCAAACTAAGTAGCGAATACGATGGACCAGCTCGGTTAAGCTCTCTTAAATCGAGTTCAAAATGAGGATAAGGTGCAATAGCTGCGTTTAGCATATTAATACGGTGCTGCGTACTAATTCCCGGAGCTGCTTTATGTGCAGGGAGTGCACAGGGCATAAAATAAAGCGTATCTAAATTAAACGCATTAACGCATTGCTGCGCCATATTTAGATGGCCTAAATGGACGGGGTCGAAAGTGCCACCAAAAATTGCGATCATTTAACACCCATTATTTATTAATTAACCGCGTGGCACGGCATAGGAATGTTGAGCGGCTGGCAAAATTTAATACAAATATGAGCAAGCGCTTGGTAAGGTGCAATTAAATTACCTTGCTTGTAACTGGCATCAAACAACGCAACATCACTGTTTATTTGTTCCAGTGTGTGCATATTTAAACGGTTAATTGCGTTTTGAACTGGACCTTGTTGGTTTTTCCAAATTGCTTTTTGTTTAAATAAATTTGCTATGGGTTCGCCATTTAATAAACCAAGTTGCACACTTATAAGTGTATTAAGCTCTTTGGTTATAGCCCACAAAATACTCACCACTTCGGTGTTATCGCTGGCAAGTTTGTTTAGTACTTTTATAGCTTGTTTAGCGTGGCCATTTAATAGTGCATCGCTTAAATCAAAAATATCAAACTTGGCTTGATTTAACAGCCCTTGCATAACTAGTTGCTGAGTAATTAATGCATTGCCGTGTAGTAGCGAGAGCTTTTCAAGCTCCTGAAAACAGGCTAATAAGTTGCCTTCAGTGGCATTTATTAAGCTTACTTTGGCGTCGCTTTGCATATTAAGTGATAAACGTTGGCATTGCTCATCAAGCCATCGTTTTACGTGAGAGCCCGTAAGTGGGTAGCAAGGTACGAACACGCCTAGTTTATCAAGGGCTTTAAACCACGCACCACGTTGTACTTCTTGACTGGCTTTAGCGCCTTTAACAATTAAAATAGTATCGGGATTAACCAGCTCAACTACTTTTTTAAAGGTATTGCTGCCAATAACGCCTGGCTTTTGTTGGTTTAAATCAAGCTCAATAATAGTGCGGGCGCTAAACAGCGACATGCTCTGATACTGGGCTATGATTTCTTGCCAATCGAATCCTTGCATTAAAGTAAACTTAATTACTTCATCAAAACCTTGTTGCTTAGCACAGTCGCGAATTTGTTGTACGCACTGCGCTTCTTGAAAAGGCTCTTCACCAAATACTAAATAAAAGGGCTTTAGCCCTTTATTTAATTCACTCGGTAGTTGATTAGCATAGCAGCGCATTATAGTTGCGACAGCTCTCTAACAATACGACGACTGGCTTGCTCACGAATCTCGCTAATGAGTAGCTCAAGCTCTTTTGCTTTTGCTAATGCATGATCCGGATCGTCTTGGTAATTACGGTAAAGCTCAAAACGTTTTTCTATCGCTTTTTCGCCAGGGAGTTTAACTACATACGACACGCCATAAGCAAGTTCGTATTCAGCAACCTGACCATTTTGAAACAGCGAAAGAGTTTGGCGTTCAATACTTTCTTTGCGTAAATACAATTGGGCTTTATCTTTAGCTGACGATACTAGCTCTACGTTACTCGCTTTAAGCTCTTTTTTAAGCTCAGTAAATAAAGTCGATTTTTCATCATCGCCTACAAGTGTTAGCTGTTTTAAGTTATCAGGCAAGCTAGAGGCTTTTTTTAAATGAAAGCCACAGCTTGATAACAAAAAACAGACTAGCACTAAGGCTAGTCCATTTTTAATGGCGTTAAATGCAGCCATATTAGTTAGCTACCACGTTAAGTAGTTTACCTGGAACGTAAATGATTTTACGAATAGTTGCGCCATCCGTAAATTTAGTTACGTTAGATTCTGCAAACGCAAGGGCTTCTACTTGCTCTTGAGTGGCATCAGCTGCCACTGTTAACTTAGCGCGAAGCTTGCCGTTTACTTGTACGATGATTAGTTTTTCATCTTCAACAAGAGCCGACTCGTCAACTTTTGGCCACTGCGCATCTAAAATCTCGCCTTCTTTACCAAGCTCTTTCCAAAGCTCATGTGATAAATGCGGAGTAATAGGTGCAAGCATAATAACTAATGCTTCAAGTGCTTCGTTAGCAATCGCTACATCTTGTTTGTCGCTCAGTGGTGCTTTTAATAACTTATTAGAAAGCTCCATAATGGCTGCAATAGCGGTGTTAAAGGTTTGACGACGTTCAACATCATCAGTCACTTTAGCAATTGCTTTGTGTAAGTCGCGACGTAGTACTTTTTGCGGGTTAGTGAGCGCTGATTTATCAAGTGCTTGGTAACCTACTGTTTTAACATCTACTGCGTATTTCCATACACGTTTTAAGAAGCGATGTGCGCCTTCAACACCTGAGTCTGACCATTCAAGCGTTTGCTCTGGTGGTGCTGTAAACATCATAAATAAACGCACTGTATCTGCACCGTATTGGGCAATTACTTGTTGTGGGTCTATACCGTTGTTTTTAGACTTCGACATTTTACTCATGCCTGATGAGAATACCGGCTCACCGTCTTCTTTATGCCATGCTTTAGTTACGCGGCCCTTGTCGTCGGTTTCGGTATTTACATCGCTTGGCGAAATCCATACATCGCCGCCTTTTTCATCTTTACGATAAAATGTTTCAGCAAGCACCATACCTTGACAAAGTAAGCGGTCGAACGGCTCGTCTGAATTTACTAAACCAAAGTCACGTAATAATTTATGGAAAAATCGCGAGTACAATAAGTGTAAAATAGCGTGCTCAATACCACCAATGTATTGGTTTACTGGTAACCAATAGTTAGCAGCCGCTGGATCTAGCATGCCTTCGTCGTAGCGTGGGCTACAGTAGCGTGCGTAGTACCAAGATGATTCCATAAAGGTGTCAAACGTGTCAGTTTCGTGAAACGCAGGTGCGCCATTTACTGTTGTTTTAGCCCATTCAGGGTCTGCTTTAAGAGGTGACGTTACACCATTCATTACCACATCTTCTGGTAAGCGAACTGGTAGCATATCTTCTGTTGCTGCAAGTTCTTTGCCTTCTTCGTCGCTAAGCATTGGGATTGGAGAGCCCCAATAACGCTGACGGCTCACACCCCAGTCACGTAGACGGAAGTTTACTTTGCGCTCCCCAACACCGAGTGCTTCAAGCTTGTCGGCAATGGCTTTAAACGCGGCGTCAAAATCAAGACCATCAAATTCACCTGAATTTACAAGTACGCCTTTATCGGTAAATGCTTCTTGCTCAAGGTTTACTTCAAGACCTGAGCCTTCAACCGGTGCAATTACTTGTTTAATATCTAGGCCGTAAGCCGTTGCAAATTCAAAATCGCGTTGGTCGTGTGCAGGTACCGCCATAACAGCGCCTGAGCCGTAATGCATTAATACAAAGTTAGCGACCCAAATTGGTACTTGCTCGCCCGTTAATGGGTGAGTTGCGTAAAAGCCTGTTGCTATGCCTTTTTTCTCCATTGTTGCCATGTCTGCTTCGGCAATTTTGGTGTTTTTGCATTCTTCAACAAACATTGCAACAGCATCGCTATTTTTAGCGGCTTCTTGTGCAATAGGGTGACCACCAGCAACAGCAACATACGTAACACCCATAAAGGTGTCTGGACGAGTTGTGTATACACTAAAAGTTTCGTCGTTATCGGTGCGTTTAAATTCAATATCACACCCTTCAGAGCGGCCAATCCAGTTACGCTGCATTGTTTTAACTTGCTCTGGCCAATCTTCCAACTTGTCTAAATCGTCAAGTAGTTCTTGTGCGTAGTCGGTAATTTTAATAAACCACTGTGGAATTTCTTTTTGCTCAACCACAGCGCCTGAACGCCAACCGCGACCGTCAATAACTTGCTCATTAGCTAATACTGTTTGATCCACTGGATCCCAGTTAACCGTCGACATTTTTTTATACACTAAGCCTTTTTCGTAAAGCTTAGTGAAAAACCACTGCTCCCACTTGTAGTATTCTGGATGACACGTCGCAATTTCGCGATCCCAGTCATAACCAAAACCTAATTGCTTAAGCTGTGTACGCATGTAGTCAATATTTTCGTATGTCCACTTAGCAGGTGCTGTTTTGTTTTTAATAGCAGCGTTTTCTGCAGGTAAACCAAACGCATCCCAACCCATAGGTTGCATTACGTTTTTGCCTTGCAGGCGCTGGAAACGAGAAACAACATCACCAATGGTGTAGTTACGTACATGACCCATATGCAGTCGACCACTCGGATAAGGAAACATAGAAAGGCAATAATACTTTTCTTTGCTCTCATCTTCAGTGACTTTAAATACCTGGTTTTCTTCCCAGTAGCTTTGTACTTTTGACTCTATATCTTGCGGGTTATATTGCTCTTGCATCTATGGTTCCAGACTTCTTGCAAACTAATAAAAAATTGCCATTAGGATACCCCAAATAAAGTGCTATTCACAGCGTCAAAAACGCGGTTTTGATAAATTCTAACCTTCAGTTCAGGTTAACCTATACTTATCTAAGTTATAGGGTGATTTAACAGCAATTTTGAAGGAGTAAAAAATGGCAGATTATAAAGCATGGCTTGGCGATTTAACCAAATGGCTAAAAGATGTAAAAGATCATGAAGTAAAAGACGCAGTTACTCGATTTGTTGAATCTGAGCAGGCACTTAAAGATTTAGGGCAAGAAAGATACGCTTTATATAAAAGTTATTTACAGCGCGATATAGAACATGTCCAAGAAAACGAATCGCACTATAATTCGCTTGCATGGCAAGAGCTTAAAGAATCATTATGGTTTGAGCTTTCGCACATAGAAGATAAAACTCAGCTTGAGTGGCAATCTCTCAGTCAAGATTTTAAGCACAATGGTGTGTATCACGCAGGCGAATGGATAGCCATGGGCACATTAGTATGTAAGAATTGCACCCATAGTTACGATGTTTATCACGCGACACAAATTACACCGTGTATTGAATGTGATGGAATCTATTTTAGTCGTAAGGCGCTGCACCCTTAAATATAATTATTAAGTGGCTGCGGGCCACTTAATACGCCCAAAGGCCAGCGAATATGTTGGTAAAAAAAGAAGTTAGAATGACGAAAAAATTGCTGCCACTATCTGTTTCAAAGCTCGCACCGAGTATTTCTACTAATCACGTACATACGTGTATGAGCAATCCATACCCCGAGCAACTAACATTTATAGGCCAACAACGCGCCCAAAGTGCCTTAGATTTCTCTTTAGGGATGGAACTACCTGGTTACAACGTTTATGTAATGGGCGAGGCTGCCCATGGGCGCTTTACGCTTGTTAAAGATAAACTTAAGCAACACGCAAAAGACCGCCCAACCCCAAACGAATGGCTATACGTAAATAATTACGATGACCACAGAGAGCCTATCGCGCTGTTTATGCATGCAGGGCAAAGTAAGCAACTTAGTGACGACATAGATTCATTTTTAGATGAAGTACTCGACACATTTCCTGCTGCATTTGATAACCCAGGATATCAACGCAAAAAAAAATCAATCGACCGTGAATTTAACGATGCCTACGACAGTGCTATTACCGCAGTAGAAATTGCGGCATTTGAGCAAAGTGTTGCATTAGTCGAAGAAAAAAATTCAGTTGGGTTTGCACCGCTTGTAGATGGTAAACAATTAAGCGATAGCGAATTTGGCGAACTTGAAGAAACGTTACGCGAAGAGTTTTTTGAAAAAATTGAAAAGCTAGAAGATGCATTAATAGAAGCGTTAATTGAGCTGCCACGCTGGAAGCGCGAATCAAAAGAAAAACAGCGTAATCTTAAAAAGTCGACTGCAGAGCAGGCCACAAAACCGCTTTTAAAAGACTTAGAACATAAATATGCAACTCATATTGGTGTACTGCGTTATTTAAAAGATATACGCGTTGAAATTATAGACGCGGTACTTGAGTGGCTCGATGACGAAGACGAAAGCGAAGAAAGCAAAGAAGACTTTGATCGTAAAGGCATGCTTACCGACTTTTTTGCACCTAATATTTTAGTTGAGTTTAAAGAAGACGATGCAGCACCCGTGGTGTACGAGCCCAATCCAACATTTGGTAATATATTTGGTAAAATTGAGTATTCCACATCGCAAGGGTCTTTAATTACCAGTTATCGCTCTATTCAGCCGGGAGCATTGCACCGTGCTAATGGCGGTTATTTAATTATGGATGCTGAAAAGGTAATGGCTAACCCTCAAGTGTGGGATGGTTTAAAACTTTCGCTTAAAACGCATCAAATTAAAAACGACTTACCGTATCAAGATAGCTCAGTAGGTAGTAGTTTTACACTGCGCCCGCAGCTTATACCGCTTGATGTGAAAATTATTTTATTAGGCTCGCGCGAACTGTATTACACCATAGGTGAATACGATGAAGAGTTTGCAGAGTTATTTAGAGTATTAGCTGACTTTGATTACTACTTACCAAGTAGCGATAAATTACAGTACCAATTTATAACTAAAGTTACCGAGTACTGC
Organism: Pseudoalteromonas sp. SR43-5; assembly: GCF_014163835.1. Lineage (NCBI taxonomy): Bacteria > Pseudomonadati > Pseudomonadota > Gammaproteobacteria > Alteromonadales > Pseudoalteromonadaceae > Pseudoalteromonas > Pseudoalteromonas sp. SR43-5. Next base: position 94,532 of record NZ_JACJEA010000008.1, on the reverse strand, counting down.
GAGCAAACATTAAAGTGCACTACCACGCAAGCTGCTATGGTGCGTTTACTTAAGTTTAGCTACCGCCAAGCAGAGCATCACAATAAGCTTTCTGCGCGCTTTGCTGATGTACTTGAATTAGTTGCAGAGGCAAGTTACTACGCAAAACAAGATAAATTAACTGTTATAGATGCGCATCATATTGATGAAGCCATTGAAGGTAAGCAATACCGTACCGGCCAAATTAGTGAAAACATGCTAAGCGATATAAAAGAAGGTCACACACTTATTGCAACCGACGGCCAAGCCATTGGTAAAGTAAATGGCTTAACCGTATTACACATTGGCGATACTTCTTTTGGTACCCCTGCGCGTATTACGGCAACGGTTTATGCTGGCGCCGATGGCGTAATAGATGTTGAACGTGAAGCCGAGCTTGGTAAAGCAATTCACTCAAAAGGTGTAATGCTACTTACCGGTTATTTAGGTAATAAATACGCGCAGCACTTTAGCTTAACGCTTAGCGCTAATATCGCTATTGAGCAAAGCTACGGTTATATAGATGGCGATAGTGCATCTTTGGCAGAGTTGTGTGCGCTTATTTCGTCTATTACAAGCCTACCTATTAGCCAATCAATTGCACTGACAGGCTCTATTAACCAACATGGTGATGTACAGGCTATTGGTGGCGTAAACGAAAAAATAGAAGGCTTTTTCAAACTGTGTAAAATGCGTGGCTTAACAGGTTCGCAAGGCGTTATCATTCCTAAATCAAACCAAGTTAACTTAGTGCTTGATGATGAAATACTTAATGCAGTTGAAGCGGGTAAATTTAATATTTACGCAGTTGAAACCGTAGACCAAGCGCTTAACCTGTTAATGGATATAGAAGCTGGCGATATTATTGATGACCAGTATCCAGAAAACTCAGTAAACGGAATTGCGCTTGCTCGCCTTAAAGAAATTGCCGACATAGTAAATGGCGATAACGATAACGATGACGAAAAAAACGAAGAACTAGATAACGAAAAAGGTTAATAATGATCAATATAATTTTGGCGGTGGTTATCGCCATTTTTTGTTTTTTAATATTTCAAAATAGTAAAAAAGCAAAACAACAAGCAGGCATAAATGCACAAATAGGGGCAGATTACTTAGCCGCTAACGCAAAAGTAGAAGGTGTAGTAGAAACAGCTTCTGGCTTGCAGTTCAAAATAGTACACAAAGGTGAGAGTGAAAACACACCAAGCCCAACAAGTATGGTTAACGTGCATTACCACGGCACACTAATCGACGGCACGGTGTTTGACAGCTCAGTAGAGCGTAAAACACCGATTAGCTTTGGCTTACACCAAGTGATTAAAGGTTGGACTGAGGGCTTACAACTGATGAGCCCAGGCGATAAATACATTTTTTATGTACCGCACCAATTAGCATACGGCGAAAAACGTGTAGGGAGTATTCCTCCTGCCTCAGTACTTATTTTTGAAGTAGAGCTACTGGCAATTGAGTCTTAGTGATTAAATAACAAGGAAGTAAATTATGAATAAAGATGAATTACTTAAAATAGCCAAAGGTGATATTAACTTTACCTTTCAATCTATTATTTATGCATTAGCGCTATGCTTACTAGTTGCAGCTGTTTTTTTACTAGAGATGAGCGTTAACCTACAAATGGGTTTAATAGTTTGTATTATCGGTGTGTTTGGAATGACTATTTATAATAATTTAAATACTCGTCTAAATGCGGCGCTTGCACTTATTGCGCTCTCACAAGATAACCAAAGCACTAAGTAAGCAATGAGTTAGTTTAATAAATTGGTATAAGCCCTACTTTAATAAAGTGGGGCTTTTTGCTAGTAGGGCTAAATAGTACACCGAAAGTAGCGCAACCATTCGCGCTCATGATTACACCGCTCAATGCCAAAGCTTGCTGCTTGATTAGCTTTTAAACTCAATTTTACCCACTTCAAGTTTAAACTTACCTTCTTGCTTACCTGCAATCATAAAGCCTAGCTGTTTTATATCGTCAAAATCAATAATCGGTTGTTGCTCAAGCACGCGGCCGCGATACGTTAAAGTAAAATCACTCGGAGCAAAGTTTATATCTACCCATTCATTTTTTACTGTTTTAAATGAGTGAGTGTACGCTGCGCCATCAAGGTAATTGGTAGTTCTGAGCCTAAGCTGATAGATTTGTCCATCACCTTTAACACGCAGCGCTATAGCTTTAGTATTTTGGCTTTGTGTACTTAGCTCTGTACGTATTGATGCAAAGCCGCCGTTATTATCAAGCGAAACATTGCCTGTAAAAAGCAAACTTTCTTGAGTTTGTGTTACTTGGCTATTAGATACACCGCCCATTACTGAGTCGTTAACAACGTACCAGCGCTGGTTTGCATTAGCTTGTGCACTTACAACTAATAAATTAAATACAAAAAGTGAGGATAGTTGTTTGGTGATCATGGCTTACTCCTAATTACTTTAAGCTTATCAATACGGATAAACATATTATTTGTTCACTTATTTAAAGTTAATTATTTTTACGGCTCCATTTTTTCATGATTTTTTCAAACATAATTTCTTTATCAGTTTTATCCTCAGGACAGGGTTTACCGCTACCTTGAGGCATGCCATTACTACCAAATACGGTTGAAGTATCAATTAAATAGCATTTACCGTTAAATTTTTCTAATCGTCGTGTGCCAGTTGTATTTTGGCTAATAACTTCTGAATTATCAGATTTTACTGGCGTTTTAATTGTGGGCTTATTGTTTATCTCTTCATTTTCAGAGCTTTTATCTTCACCAAAGGAGACCATTTTTTTATGAGTCATATTATTTACAGGAGAGCCAAATAGCGGCGCGTATGGATTTAGCTTTTTAAATGTTTGAGAAGCTTTTGTTGTAGGCTCTGAAGGCGTGGCTAACTGGGGTTCAACAGGTTTTACAGGGGCTTTTTTAAGCTCTGTTTGTGCCTTTGGTAACGTGATGGTTTTGGCTTGCGTTTTTTTAGTTACCCTTACTTTGGCTTTTGTAGAATCTTTTTTTATAGGTGTAGTGTTAGAGGTCGCTGAATTTGGTGCATCAGTTTTAGTGTTTACAGGTTTTATATCAGGCGCATTGGTTGTTGTAACAACTGAGCTTAGCTTAGGTAGGCTTGCTAAATTAACCGTAACATAGGCCTGTATTATTGCGTTTTTTTCCTCCTTTGGCGGCGCAACTTTAATAGATTGCGAAAACAAAAAGTACAACACAATAGCGTGTATACACAACGAGATAACCCACGGCCATGCATTCCCTTTATTCACATCAAACCCTCAACTTAATAGTGCTGTTAAGAGTCAATAAAATACATTTAGTTCACCTAAAGTTAATGTGTTTTACTTTGTGGCTTTATTGCAGATACAACAAAACTATTTTGCAGTTTTTGTTGTTTTTGCATGTGCTTGGTTACGTTATTATGAGCGCAATCAAGCTTAGGAGGCATTATGACATTACTTTTTGAACCAATAGAACTTGCAGGTAAAACATTAAAAAACCGTATTGTTATGCCCCCAATGACTCGCTCGCGTTCAACACAGCCTGGCGATATAGCTAACGACTTAATGGCAACATATTACGCACAGCGCGCAAGTGCCGGACTAATTGTAAGCGAAGGCACACAAATTAGTGAGCTTGGTAAAGGTTACGCTTGGACTCCGGGTATTTATTCAAATGAGCAAGTTGCAGGCTGGAGTAAAGTAACAAGCGCAGTACATAGCGCTGGTGGAGTGATGTTTGCTCAGCTTTGGCATGTTGGCCGTGTTACCCACAGTGACAACACTGGTGGCGTGCAGCCTATTTCAGCATCGGCCATTGCTGCAAAAGACGTAAAAGTATTTGTAGATACAAACGGCGCACCGGGGTTTGTAGACACCCAACTCCCACGCGAAATGAGCAAACAAGATATTACGCATGTCATAGGCGAATTTCGCCAAGCAGCTAAAAATGCAGTTAATGCAGGGTTTGATGGCATAGAGCTTCATGCTGCAAATGGTTACCTTATTAATCAATTTTTAGACTCAGAGTCAAATGCTCGCACCGATGAATATGGCGGCAGTGTGCAAAACCGCATACGCTTTTTAATTGAAGTGGTACATGCTGTTAGCGACGAAATTGGTAGCAGTAAAGTAGGCGTAAGACTTGCCCCGTTAACAACTCTTAATGGCACAGTAGACGAAAACCCTGAAGAAACTTACTTAGCGGTTTCTGAGGCATTAAATAAAGCCGGTGTAGGTTACATGCATATAGCCGAAGCCGATTGGGATGACGCACCTTTAATGAGTGTCGAATTTAAAAAATCGATTCGCAAAACCTACAGTGGAGTATTAATTTACGCAGGCAAGTACACCAAAGAGCGCGCAGACAAAGCACTTAGCGAAGGCTGGGCCGACATGATTGGCTTTGGTCGCCCGTTTGTATCAAACCCAGACTTACCAGCACGCTTAAAGCAAGGCAAGCCACTTAACAGCCACAACCCCGACACTTTGTTTGGTGGCGCAGAACAAGGCTACACCGATTATCCAACGGTATAATTGCTAGTAAGTAATTAACATTGAGTAAAAACATGAAGGGCTGCATTTTATGTAGCCCTTTTTTTGTGCATTGATTCTAATAGCTTTACCTTGAGCAAAAAATAAAAAACGCGTAAGTTAACCGGGTTACCTATTTTAATAACAAGAAAATAAATGAAAGCCACAGAAATAGAACAATTAGAATTATCAAATTCTGAAACCCGAGAAGTTATTACACCCTACGCTTTTAAAATTGACAGCGCTTTACTGGGCTTGCCTTTAGCTACACCTATTCAGCGTGCACTAGCGATTATTATTGATGTTGCACTGATATTTTTAGCGGCCAAGCTTAGCGCTGCTTTAATAGCGTTTGTTGCTGCAATGGCTTTTTATAAAGGTACGGCACAGCAATACCTTCCAAAAATGTCGAATGTGTGGCGAAGAATCTTAAAAATAACGGCGGCAAGTATTTTATTTGTAAGCGCACTTACTGTGCTTTCAATTGGCATTGATTACCTAGAAGACGATAACACTGATCAAGGTTTAGCTGTTCAGGGCGTAAAAATACAAGATGAAATACAGCTTACCGCCACAGAAAAACAACGGGTAAATACTTATTTAGCGCAAACAGCTGATGAAAGCTGTGAGCAACCTTGCCAACAAAACGCGTTTGATAATTTAATTGGGCAAGTTCCCAAATTAGCAGAAATGGACGACCTACAAAGCCCACAACTTGCTACCGTACTTTTACAACTATTAGTACTCAGTGAAAATAAAGAAATAAAGCCTGCACAGTTAATAGAAGAAAAACCTGCACAAACAACCACAAACAGTATTTTGCAGTGGAGCAAGGGTATTATTCAAGACTTAGGCTTAGGTTTTGGCTGGGCTGCTGTTTACTTTACGTTGTTCTCGCTACTTTGGCGCGGCCAAACACCGGGTAAAAAGGTATGTAATATTCGTGTGGTTGCCTTAAGCGGTGAGCCATTAGGTTTATTAGATTGTTTTGGTCGCTACGGCGGCTACGGCGCAGGCTTTGCCACAGGCTTGTTAGGGTTTTTACAGATATATTGGGATCCAAACAGACAAGCCATTCAAGATAAAATATCAGCGACTGTGGTTATTAAAGGTAACTTGAATCAGGTTGTAAATGTGGAAACGGTAGAAGAGACTGTAAAAAGTTAAGTTTGCTCTTATTAATTACAAGGATGGTTATGAAAGCTTTATTAATGGCGTTTAGTTATCTGTATTTTATTACAGCTTCGTATGCGTCAGAAAATATTGTGTTAGCAGAAACACATCAGCTTAAGTCTATTATTTTAGGTGAGCAGCGCAGTTATAGTGTTTATTTACCGCCAAGCTACAAGCAAAACCTCGAACTAGTATATCCTGTTATTTACCTGCTTGATGGCGACCCAACCCATTTAAAAGCCTTAGCGGGGCTTGTTGAAGCACTCAGTACTGAGCGGCTAGAAAAACAAATTCAACAAGCAATTATTGTCGCTGTTCCTAACAGTAAAAATGCGATAAGAGAGCGCGACTTTACCCCTACCAATGTCGATTGGACTTTTAACGGCAAGCTACTCGAAAAATTTGAAAACATTGGCAATGCCGCAAACTACACCGCTTTTTTTGAAAAAGAACTTATTCCCTTCATTAATAAAAATTACCGTACATCAAATAAGCGGGTCTTAATTGGGGAATCTTTCGGCGGCTTGTTCGCAAGTTATGTTTTACTTACAAATCACTCTTTATTTACTGATTACTTAATTATTGATGCAACCTACCTTTGGGATAATAATTATCTCAATCGTTATTTTGACGAGCAACAGCTTATAAATAAGCAGCTTAAAGGCAATGTATATTTTACTTTTGCTAATAATGCAGCTTTTGGTGAAATTGGAGAGGCTAATTATAAATGGGGCTTAGAGCTTGCTAAAAAACTAAAAGCGCACCCGAGTAACAGTTTATATATAAATCAACGTTACTTTGAAGAAGAAACTCATGGCACGGTGGCAGCGCTTAGTTGGTACTATGGTTTAAAAAGCTTATTACAAAAATAAGTCTTAATTTATATACTAGGTTAGTGAAAGGAGTAATTTTGGGTATATTGTTAACGAAGTTTACTAGTGAAAAATTAAAAGGGAATTAAATGAGTAATAATTTTAATGAGGCTATAAAGGGCTTTTTTTGGGGGATAGGGTTTGTAATAGCAACACTCGGTGGTATCAGTGTGTACGCGCTAACAATAGCCGCAGAAGTTGATAGTGGCTTTAAAGAGCAGGTATCAAATAAAGCATTGGAGGGCACTGACGACTTAAATAGTGATTATAAACTTACCCTTTCTGATATCTTTAAAGAAAATGGGCGAGTAAGAATAACTGCCGAGTTAAAAAATATCACCAATGAAAGCATATATGCAGGTGGTGTTATAGCATCTACATTCGATAAAAACGGAAAGTTTGTTGGTAATTGTTTAGGTAAAAGCGATGATATTTTTATAGAACCAAATAAAAGTAGCTATATTGATATTCATTGTAATCTACTGAGGCCACAGGTGAGCAGAGTACACTCAGCAAAGCTAAAGTTTAAGTGGTTTTGATAGTTGCTGTAAACTACCCCCATAGAAAGCAAAAAGCATAACGAGTAGTTATGACTAAAAAGTTATTTAGTTGGGAGCGAGGACGCCAATAGTCGGGTTACGATAAAATGTTACTATGCTGTATGCTAACCTCATTTAAATTTGATACTTAATTAAACTCCCGCAAGTAAGTGAAATAAAGTCGCATACCGATAAAGTTAAAGTCGGTCGGCATTTAGCCTCAATCTCAATATTGTATTGATGTACGCCGTTAAAGGTGGTGAGTTTATCTGTGAAAATCCAATTATAAATTACAGTCGAGTTTAACTTTTTAAACCTGATATTGAGCAACACCAAGCATTAAAAATAGAACAAAGCTCGTTATATTTTTAGCATAGGCTAGATTAAAAAGTAAATTTGCGTAGGTTGGGTAGAGCGAAGCGAAACCCAACAATAAACACTTTTTTAAATAGCTGTCCACCGACAGCTATTAATTTTAATTCACTTTCTCAACCTAACCCCAAACCCAACAACTCCCATCAACAACACAAATCCCCACACAAACACATTGCCGTATTGGCTGTACACGCTGTCGCCTTTTATAAGCTTAATTTTGGCTTTCAATATGGTAGCTTCAAACTGAGGCATGGTTTGTTGTGTGTGGCTTATAGGGTCGTATACGGCGCTTACACCATTGTTAGTAACACGCACTAGAGGGCGTTGTAGTTCGAGCGCGCGCATACGGGCTATTTGCATGTGTTGCAAAGGCCCAATAGAGTCACCAAACCAGGCATCGTTACTTACTGTAAAGAGTAGGTCGGAATCGCTTTTGTAATTACCGCGTACTAAATCTGCAAAAACAATTTCGTAGCAAATAGCAGGGAGTAGGTTATAGCCATTGGCGCGCAAGTTGTTTTGCACTTTGTCGCCACGGGTAAACGATGACATAGGCAAATCGAATAATGGGGCAATAGGGCGCAAAAAGTCTTGAAACGGTACAAATTCGCCAATAGGTAGTAGCTGGTGTTTTTGATAGCGGTTTTTATCAAGGTAATGGTAATGCCCATGCTCGTCGCCACGTTCTTTATTACCGACCACAATAAGTGTGTTGAATATATTTTTGGTGTCTCGCTGGTAGTCAACAATACCGGTTACAAGGGCGGTTTGATTAAACGAGGCGGCACTGTCTAAATTGGCTAGGTAGGAATCGGCAAGCATTTCTATTTCAGGCACTGCGGCTTCTGGCCATACTATTAAGTCGGCATCCCAATGTGGACGTGTCATGTCTTGGTATTTGCTCATTGTGGTCCAAAACTCACTTGGCTCAAAGCGCAGGTGTTGCTGTATGTTCCCTTGTACGAGCAATACTGACATGTTTTTATCTGTGTAATGAATGCTGCCTGTGGTATTTGCACCTGTAAAAATAAGCGCAACAGCTGTCGCAGTAACCGCCGGGGTTTTAAAATCTTTTTGGGTAAGTCTATATAGTGCAAAGCCAATAGCCACACATGTTAGTGTTAAGCCAAACTCGCCAATATAAGGGGCGAGCAGCCTTAAAGGTCCGTCGGTTTGTGTGTAGCCAAAGCTTAACCACGGGAAACCGGTAAGTACGGTGCCACGTAAATACTCACTAATTGCAAAGCAGGCAATTAGTAATGCGCCAAAGCTTTTAGGGCCACTAGCAAAGCGTGTAGTTGCCCAAAAGGCAAGTGCGGGAAATAATGCTAAGTATGAGCACAAAAAAGCCATTAACGAGAGCGACGCTATAAGCGGCATACCGCCAAAGGTGGCAATAGAAACATGTACCCAGCTTATACCTGCACCAAACCAGCCTAGGCCAAATATAAAGCCATATTTAGCGGCGGTTTTTGCGTGTGCTTTACCGGTATTATTGGGATTAATGCAAAAAATTATGGCGCCAAGACTAATAAATACGATGGGCCAAATTTCAAAAGGGGCATAGCCAAAAGTTAAAACAAGGCCCGCAACGAGTGCGAGCCATGCTTTTTTATCTTTTGCTAATAGGGTAAGTCTAGTTAGCAGTTTCTTCACTGTCGTTATCATCAGCCTTAGGAACGGTGACTTGCAGTTGCAAAATACGACGATTGTCGGCGTTGGTTACTTTAAATTGGTAACCTTCTATGTCAATCGTTTCACCACGGCTTGGCATATGGCCAAATGCGTGCAGTACAGTTCCGCCAATAGTATCGGCTTCGTCTGTGCTGTAGCCTGTTTTAAAATGCTCGTTAAAGTCATCTACAGGTGTGAGTGCTTGCACTACGTGGACATGTTTAGCAAGTTGACGAATATCTTGATGTTCTTCTTCTTCGTCGTGCTCATCTTCGATTTCGCCAACAATTATTTCAAGAATATCTTCAATCGTTACTAAGCCCGATACGCCGCCGTATTCGTCAATAACAACAGCCATATGGTAGCGTTGCTGACGGAATTCGTTTAGCAATGTATCAACACGTTTGCTTTCAGGTACTACCATTGCTGGGCGTAAATAATCGCGTATTGATGGTAAATGCTCGTCTTTATTTAAGATCAGTGGCAATAAATCTTTAGCGAGTAAAAAACCTTCTACATGATCTTTGTCTTCAATCACCACTGGAAAACGTGAGTGAGTTGAGTCAACCATCATTGGAATTAGTTCTTCAAGCGGGCTGTCGATCTCAAGAGTGATCATTTGTGAGCGCGGAACCATTATGTCTCGCACTTTAAGCTCAGACACGCCAAGCACACCTTCTATCATCTCTTTTGTTTCTGGATCGATTACGTCTCGTTCTTGCGCATCGGCAATAACTTCGACCAGCTCTTCTCTATTCTGGGGTTCCCCTTGCAACATTTGGGCTATTCTGCCCAACCACGTTTTGCCAGAAGAACCCTGGCTAGATTGCGAGTTACCGTCGCTCATTGCGTCTAATTGCTCCGTTAATTTAAATATCGTCCCGGTATGGGTCTGCTATGTTTAGCTCTGCAAGTAATTGCTTTTCGATGCTTTCCATCTCTAAAGCATCGTCACTCTTTATATGGTCAAATCCAAGCAAATGCAAGCATCCGTGAATAACCATGTGAGCAAAGTGGTCATGAAATGACTTCTCTTGCTCAATTGCTTCAGCTAATACAATGGCTGGGCAAATAATTAAATCACCAACCAAAGGAATATCTATTCCTGGTGGTGCTTCAAATTCGAACGACAGTACGTTGGTCGGTTTATTTTTACCGCGATAGTCGTTATTAAGTTGTTGCGATTGCGCTTCGTCGCTAATAACGATACTGAGTTCGGACTCATCACGGTATTGGCTAAGGGCTTTGTCAGCCCATAGCGCAAATTGTTCTTCGCTTGGGAGGTTGTCAAACTCACAGGCTATTTGTAAATCAAGTTCGGTTGTCAAAGTATTACTCTTTAGTAGTAGGCTGTTGAAGAGCAGCAAGTGCGTCTTTTGCATTTTGCTTTTCAATGCGCTTAAGTCGCTCGCTTTCGTCGTTACGCTCGTAGGCTTCAACTATGCGTGCTACAACAGGGTGGCGTACTACGTCGTGGGCTTTGAAGTAATTAAAGCTAATTTCGTTTACGCCATCAAGCACTTCAATTGCATGGCGAAGGCCTGAGCGTGTGCCACGAGGTAAATCGACCTGTGTAATATCGCCTGTAATCACCGCTTTTGAGTTAAACCCTATACGGGTTAAAAACATTTTCATTTGCTCGGTGGTGGTATTTTGGCTTTCATCTAAAATAATAAAGGCATCGTTTAAAGTACGTCCGCGCATGTAAGCAAGCGGTGCGACTTCGATGATATTTTTTTCGATGAGTTTTTCTACTTTTTCAAAACCTAACATTTCAAAAAGAGCATCGTAAAGAGGGCGCAGGTATGGGTCTATTTTTTGACTTAAATCACCTGGTAAAAAGCCAAGCTTTTCGCCAGCTTCTACAGCAGGGCGCGTTAGTAATATACGGCGTATTTCTTGGCGCTCAAGAGCGTCGACGGCGGCTGCAACTGCAAGGTAAGTTTTACCAGTACCTGCAGGGCCAATACCAAAGGTAATGTCGTGGTTTAAAATATTAGCCACATAAACACCTTGGTTGTCGTTACGTGGTTTAATTACACCACGGCGGGTTTTAATAACCATTTCTTTGCCATAAGCGCTGCTGGATGCATCTTGCTCTAAGGCTTTTGATTCGGTAATAGCTAAATGAACGGCGTCGGGTTCTATTTCGCCTAAAACACCACGAACTGGCTGAGTATCAACATAAAGGTTTTTTAAGATTTCTACAGCGCCGGCGCAGTTGTGTAGTTTACCGGTTACTTTAAAAAAGTTGTCACGGTGAATTATTTCAACAGCCAGGTGGCGTTCAATTTGTTTGATGTTTTCGTCAAACGGGCCACATAAAGAAGATAGGCGTTTGTTATCGGCAGGTTCTAAATAAATCTCTAATGTTTTTAACTGATTACTCAAAATTGCTTCCTATAGTACTGCGCCAGCGTTAACTGGCGCTAATTGTGTGACTAAGGAACGAAAGTAGCTACGCCAATTTCGTTAACAGTGTCTGGTTTTGGCTCTGCAGCTGCAGCTTTAGTTAAAATAGCTGAAGGAGCGACTTCACGTCGTAAGTTCATTTCTGATTCTGTACGAATTAAGTCACCACGTAAAGAGTTAGGTAGTGCTTCGGTAATACGTACATCAACAAACTGTCCGATCACTGTGTGCGGGCCAACAAAGTTTACTACACGGTTATTTTCGGTACGGCCACGTAATTCCATAGGGTTCTTCTTAGAAGGACCTTCAACAAGTATACGTTGCTCTGTATCGAACATTTGACGACTAATTTGCTGCGCCATTTGTGTAATACGGTTTTGTAGTAAGTATAAGCGCTCTTTTTTCTCTTGCTCTGTTACGTCATCTGGCAAATCTGCCGCTGGCGTACCTGGGCGTGCGCTGTAAATAAAGCTAAAGCTCATATCAAAACCTATGTCGCTAATAAGCTTCATGGTTGCTTCAAAGTCTTCTTTGCTTTCGCCTGGGAAACCAATAATGAAATCTGACGACATGCTTAAGTTAGGACGAATTTTACGTAACTTACGAATTGTCGATTTGTATTCAATTGCCGTATGACCACGTTTCATTAGGTTTAATATACGGTCTGAACCACTTTGTACTGGTAAATGTAAGTGATCTACAAGCTCTGGTACATCGGCGTAAACGTCGATTATATCTGGGGTAAATTCTACCGGGTGCGATGTGGTGTAACGAATACGGTCAATACCATCAATAGCTGCAATAAGGCGAATTAAATCAGAGAAGTAACAAATTTCGCCATCGTGCGTATCGCCGCGGTATGCGTTTACGTTTTGACCTAAAAGATTTACTTCACGTACGCCTTGCTCTGCAAGTTGTGCAACTTCAAGTAGTACGTCATCTACTGGGCGACTAACTTCTTCACCGCGGGTATAAGGTACAACACAAAAAGTACAGTACTTAGAACAGCCTTCCATAATTGATACGAAAGCAGATGGGCCATCTGCTTTTGGCTCTGGCAGGCGGTCAAATTTTTCAATCTCTGGGAATGAAATATCAACAACCGATGAGCCTTTGTCGCCTTGCACTTGTTTAATCATTTCTGGTAAACGGTGTAGCGTTTGCGGACCAAAAATAACATCTACAAATGGTGCACGTTGGCGAATAGAGTCACCTTCTTGTGAGGCAACACAACCACCTACACCAATGATTAAATCTGGCTTGTCGTCTTTTAATAACTTCCAGCGACCTAATTGGTGAAATACTTTTTCTTGTGCTTTTTCACGAATTGAACAGGTGTTAAGTAAGATTACGTCGGCATCTGTTGCATCTTCAGTTAGCTGGTAGCCGTTGGTGGCATCTAAAAGTTCAGCCATTTTCTGAGAGTCGTATTCGTTCATCTGACAACCCCAGGTTTTAATATGCAGCTTTTTGCTCATTGAAATATAGCCTCGTGTTCAATTCGATAGTGGCACAAAAATGTGCTTGAAACAGGATTAAGGAGCAAGCATGCTCACTTAAAGGAGGCGTATTTTAGCTGGATACCCGTCCAGATCCAAGTATAGTTTTCATGTTTGTGATCTCAAATCAATACGAGGCGAGTTTAATCAGCGGTTAGGGATATCCTCTGGTATAAAACAAATTAATTTTGATACAATCAAAACAGACTCAAGTAATAATAAAATGATGAAAAACATGACTAAAAATAATGTGATAGTAGTTGGTGGTGGCATGGTTGGCGCGGCTATGGCGATAAAGCTTGCTCAACAGGGCTTTGGCGTACGCATAATCGAAAAACACCTAATAGACCCATCACAGATTCTTAGTAGTGATAAGGTTGATATTAGAGTGTCGGCTATTAATCGTTTTTCAGAAAATTTACTTGATGAATTAGGAGCAATGCCGCTTTTAAGGCAAAACCGCATAGCGCCTTATCAACAATTAGAGGCATTTGAGCGCGGTGGTGATAATTTATTGTTTGACTGCGCCGATATAAACACCACGCATTTAGGCCACTTAATTGAAAATAGTTTAATTCAAGCAAGTTTATGGCAGCAATTTGATCATTATAAAATTGAGGTTATTGAGCAAGCCACACCTATTACTAAAATAGAGCAAACGGATGATTTAATTACGCTTGTGTATGGAGCTCAAACCTATACCGCTGATTTAGTGATTGCAGCCGATGGCGGACAATCGCAGCTGCGTGCTAAAGCTAATATAGGAATTACCGGCTGGCAGTATCAGCAGCATTGCATGGGGGTATTAATTAAACTCGATGCGCCGCAACAAATTAAAACATGGCAGCAGTTTACGCCAAGTGGGCCACTCGCATTTTTGCCAATGCAGGCACCATACGCTAATTTAATTTGGTACGACGATGCAAATACACTGCAAGCATTTAAAGGGCTAAACCCAGCTGAGCTAAAAATGCACATACTTAATAAATTTCCTGAACTTGCTGGAGACTTTGAAGTACAAACCCATGCAATATTTCCGCTTACTCGCCAACATGCTAACAACTATTCACAAGGGCGCTTAGTTTTAGTCGGTGACGCTGCACATACAATAAATCCCCTTGCAGGGCAGGGCGTTAATTTAGGTTTTCAGGATGTAGTGGCACTTGCTGAAGTTTTAGACAATGCAGGGGGTATAGGGTGCCCGATAACGCTTAAAGAATACGAGCGAGCTCGCCGTAAAGCTAATTTATTAATGATGAGCATGATGGACGCGTGTTACTTTGGCTTTTCTAACCAAGTTGCGCCACTTAAATGGGCACGTAGCCAGTTTTTAAAAATGGCTAATAATACAGGCCCTATAAAAAACTGGGTTTTAAAATACGCAATTAGCGGTGATTTAGGCTAAATTTAAAGTAGAGATTAAAAAGGCTCATTTATGAGCCTTTTTTTATGTCTGTTTTTAAGTGGACAAATAGTGACCCAGTTATATTAAATAAAATTTTAATTTGACTAGGGTTATATCACTAAACCGCAATTTAATAATTTTAAAGAGCCTATGTGTGGATAATTTTTTTTCAGTAATAATTATTTTAGGTGCGCTACTGCTAGTTGCTAGCTTAAAAACAACCTTTAAAGTTTGTAAAAAAACATCGCAAAGAGCGTGGAGTGTACTGTTATGCGCTATTGTCTGTTTTATTTTAGGGTATTGGTGGATACTTTATTACTTTTCAAATTACGATACGGCACCAATAATAAGAAATGCAGTTGCCACAATATTATTTGGTGGTGCAGGGTTTGTTTTCTTAGTTGTCAAACTGAGTTTGAAAAGCATCCTTAAAATAGAGCAAGCAACGCAGTATCAAAAATATCAAACTGAGCACGATAACTTAACAACCTTACCCAACCGCAATAACTTTTTTAAATCCTTGAGTAAACAAGTCGATTACCCTTCTTCATTTGCATTATTTTATATTGATTTAAATAATTTTAAACAAATTAATGATGCGTTTGGTCATCAATGTGGTGATCAACTACTGGCTGCTTTTGCTAATAAGTTAAGCAAAGAACTATGTGGCATTGCTAAGTTATATCGAATAGGGGGGGATGAGTTTGCGTTTTTACTGAATACCAATACTGATGAAAGCATGGCTCACTGTGTAAATATTATAAACTCAGCCGTTAAAGCTCCGTTTTGTACACATGAGCAAATGGTTAAAATACAATTAAGTATAGGCGTAAGCCGTTTCCCAGATGATAGCCGATTACCCGACCAGTTACTAAAAAAAGCCAACTTGGCACTGCATGAAGCAAAAAAGACATTTCAACCTTTAGTAAATTACTCATCTGAAATAGGTAAACGAGCTGAGGACTTTTTTGATTTATCAGTCAAAATTAAAGCCGCGTTACACAAAGGTGAGTTCGAGCTTTATTTACAACCAATAATGAACTCCAAAGATATTCAATTGCATGGCCTAGAAGCGCTGATCCGATGGCCGCAAGCTGATGGTAGCTTTATTAGTCCTGAAAAGTTTATAGGTGTAGCTGAGCGTACAGGGCTTATTTTTGTTTTATCGAAATGGGTTGTACAAGAAGCAGTTAACCATATTAGAAAACTTAAACTGTTTGGGTTTACCGGTACTATTCATGTCAACTTATCAACGAAAGATATTGAAAGCAGCGAGTTTTACGAATTTATAATTAGCTTACTTACTACTGACCCGACTTTAAGTGATTCACTAATATTTGAAATTACAGAAGGGGCAATGATGACAAACATACCCGCAGCAAGAAAAATGATGCAGCAGTTAAGTATGCGTGGATTTAAATTTAGTGTTGATGATTTTGGTACGGGGTTTTCGTCACTGTCGTTATTAAGGGAGTTGCCCATAAACCAGATAAAAATAGATCAATCGTTTATCAAAGACATGCTCATTAATCCGCCTGATTACGCTATTGTAGAATCTACGTTGTTTTTGGCGAGCCGATTAAATTGCGATGTAGTAGCTGAAGGAATAGAAACCAAAGAAGTAGAGCAAGCGCTATTGAGTATGAACTGTGATTATTTACAAGGGTATTTATATAGCAAACCAATAAATATAGACGAATTTATAAATGTATATTTAAGTACAGAAAAAGTAAGCTGAATTTAATGAATATTGAGAAGTTTTAGAGAAGGAAGTCAAATTGGCTGGGATACCAGGATTTGAACCTGGGAATGCCAGGATCAAAACCTGGTGCCTTACCGCTTGGCGATATCCCAACTATAAATTTGATATTAATTTTAGTTCTTAATAAGAACATGGTGCGGAAGGAGAGACTTGAACTCTCACATCCTAAGATACTGGAACCTAAATCCAGCGCGTCTACCAATTCCGCCACTCCCGCATCACTAATGTGCTCATTTAACCTCTAAGCTAGAGTAATTCTTTTATTCAACTTTCCTTGGTAGAAGAAGTTGGCTGGGATACCAGGATTTGAACCTGGGAATGCCAGGATCAAAACCTGGTGCCTTACCGCTTGGCGATATCCCAACAAAGAATTCTTTTATAATTTTAGTTCTTATCAGAACATGGTGCGGAAGGAGAGACTTGAACTCTCACATCCTAAGATACTGGAACCTAAATCCAGCGCGTCTACCAATTCCGCCACTCCCGCATCACTAATTTGCTCATTTAAACTCTAAGCAAGAGTCATTCTTTTATCCAACTTTCCTTGGTAGAAGAAGTTGGCTGGGATACCAGGATTTGAACCTGGGAATGCCAGGATCAAAACCTGGTGCCTTACCGCTTGGCGATATCCCAACAAAGAATTAATTGATATTTTTAGTTCGTATCAAGAACATGGTGCGGAAAGAGAGACTTGAACTCTCACAACCGAAGTTACTGGAACCTAAATCCAGCGCGTCTACCAATTCCGCCACTCCCGCATCGTTTGTGTTATAAAACACAGGTAGCTATTTTAGACTCTTCATTGAGTGCAATTTAACTCTTGCAGAGCCACTTCTAAAAAGAGAAATGGTGGCTAAGACGGGATTTGAACCTGTGACCCCATCATTATGAGTGATGTGCTCTAACCAGCTGAGCTACTTAGCCATTGTTGGCTGGGATACCAGGATTTGAACCTGGGAATGCCAGGATCAAAACCTGGTGCCTTACCGCTTGGCGATATCCCAACAATAACAATTGATAGTTTTAATTCTTATCAAGAATTATGGTGCGGAAGGAGAGACTTGAACTCTCACATCCTAAGATACTGGAACCTAAATCCAGCGCGTCTACCAATTCCGCCACTCCCGCACACAAGGTAGTTATTTTAAACTCTTCATTGAGCAACAAAAAATATGGTGGCTAAGACGGGATTTGAACCTGTGACCCCATCATTATGAGTGATGTGCTCTAACCAGCTGAGCTACTTAGCCATCTTTTTTTGTTAGCACTTCATCGCTGAGTGCGGGGCGTATTATGCTGATATGACCCAAATTCGTCAACACCTTTTTTGCAAAAAAACACTTAACTGTGTTTGTTTGCAGGAAAATTAAGCTAAGCGGCTAAATTTTAATAAAAATGATGATTTTTTGAGTGCAATTCACATACAAAATTTGTCGCTAAATAAAAAAAGCAAAAACCAATAGTTTGAAGCTGTTTGATTATTCTACAAATTATTACGCTCTGGTTAAATCTTAACATTAATTTGTTTAAGAGGTACTTATTATTGAGGTTTGATCTTCTGCGCAGTGTGTTTTTTAAATTAAACGTAGGCATTTAGGTTGGGGCTAAATCAATTTTATAAGTTTATAACGTTGGAGGTACAAAAAAGGCTCGTAAAAACGAGCCTTTAAAATTATTACCAATACTAACTTGGTTTCATTTGACTTATACGTTGAACAAGAAGTTCATTACATCGCCGTCTTTAACAATGTACTCTTTACCTTCTTGACGCATCTTACCTGCTTCTTTTGCGCCGCTTTCACCTTTAAAGGCAACAAAGTCGTCAAAAGCAATCGTTTGCGCACGAATAAAGCCACGCTCGAAGTCGGTATGGATTTTACCCGCTGCTTGTGGCGCTGTTGCACCTACAGGGATTGTCCATGCACGCACTTCTTTAACACCCGCAGTGAAATAAGTTTGTAATTGTAGTAATTCATAACCACCACGAATAACAAGATTAAGACCGGGCTCTTCTAAGCCAAGATCAGCCATAAACTCAAGCTTGTCTTCGTCATCTAATTCTGAAAGCTCAGATTCGATAGCAGCACATACAGGAACAACAATCGCATCTTCTGCTGCAGCAATAGCGCGTACACGGTCAAGGTATGGATTATTTTCAAAACCATCTTCAGCAACGTTTGCAATATACATAGTTGGTTTAATAGTTAAGAAGTTGATAGAGCTGATTGCTGCTTTTTCTTCTTTAGTTAATGCTAAAGCGCGTAAAGTTAAGCCTTCATCAAGATGCACTTTTACTTTTTCAAGTACGGCATTTTGCTCTTTGGCGTCTTTATCACCACCTTTTGCTTTTTTTGCGTTACGGAAAAGGGCTTTTTCAGCGCTATCCATATCAGCAAGTACTAACTCAGTGTTGATTACGTCAATATCGTCAGCAGGGTCAATAGTGCCTGCTACGTGTATGATGTTTTCATCTTCAAAACAGCGAACTACGTGGCCAATTGCATCGGTTTCACGAATGTTAGCTAAAAACTGGTTACCAAGGCCTTCACCTTTAGATGCGCCCTTTACCAAGCCAGCAATGTCTACAAATTCCATACTAGTGGTAAGAACTCGTTGAGGATTAACAATTTTAGCAAGTTCGTCTAGACGAGGATCTGGCACAGGTACCACACCTGTATTAGGCTCAATGGTACAAAAAGGAAAGTTAGCGGCTTCAATACCCGCTTTAGTTAGTGCATTGAAAAGCGTTGATTTACCTACGTTAGGCAAGCCAACGATGCCACATTTAAAACCCATAGTAAGATACCTTGTTTAGAATTCGTTTAAACGGTGTACTTGGACCCAAGTTACTAGGGTTTAAACGAATGTAGTCTGTTTTGTGCTTTTAACACACCATCTTTTGCAAGTATTTCCATGCAACGAACTGCTTCATCAACAGCAGCATCCATTTTTTCTTGGTCTTCTTTGGCCGCTTTTCCAAGCACCCAACCAGTTACCATTTCACGATGCCCCGGATGACCTACACCAATGCGCAAGCGCATAAAGTCTTTTTGATTTGCCATTTTTGCAATAATGTCTTTTAAACCATTATGACCGCCATGCCCGCCACCTTTTTTTAATTTGGCAACGCCTGGGTCTAAATCCAATTCGTCATGGGCAACTAAAATGTCCTCGACAGGGATTTTGAAAAAATTAGCTAAACTACTGACCGCTTTACCACTTAAATTCATGTAAGTAGTGGGGATCAATAATTTGAATTCTTGGCCTTGAATGATCACTTTGCCTGTAAGGCCGTGATATTTAGGATCGTGTTTTAGAGTGCAGTTATAGCGTGCAGCGATTTGCTCGATGAACCAAGCACCTGCATTGTGGCGTGTGTTTGCGTATTCGGGGCCTGGATTAGCCAGGCCCACAAGCATTTGAATAGAATTCAAGGTTGCGAGACCTTAAATATTATTCTGCTGCTGCAGCGTCGTCTTCAACTGGAGCTGCTTTGTTTGCTTTGATAGTCAGGATAGACTGATCATGGCCTTCGCCTTTAGCTAAATCTACAGAGCTAACGCCTTTAGGGAAAGTTAGGTCAGAGATATGAACTGAATCGCCAACAACAAACTTAGAAACATCTACTTCAATGAATTCTGGAAGTGCTTTTGGAAGACACGTAATTTCAACTTCAGTTAACTGGTGAACAACAGTTGCGCCAGCTTTAGTTACAATCTCTTCACCGATGAAGTGTAGAGGAACTTTAGTTTGAAATTTATGAGTAGCATCTACACGTTGGAAATCAAGGTGAGTAAGCTTAGGCTTGAATGGGTGACGTTGGATATCTTTTAAGATTACTTCAACAGCTTCGCCATCAACGTTAAGCGTAAGGATATGCGTGTAGAAACCTTCGTCTTCTTGAGCTTTGATCATATCTTTATGAGCAAAAGTAAGAGATAAAGCTTCTTTATCAGCTCCGTAAAGGATTGCAGGAACTTTGTCTTCGCGACGTAGGCGGCGGCTCGCACCAGTACCAGTTTCTACGCGAAGTTCAGCGTTATACGTATAAGTTTTGTTAGACATGATGTCTCCAGTTATTTAAATGTGTAGGGCCTTTGCGACCAAGGTCCCTAGCCAAAAGGCGCGCTATCATACCACCACGCCCAGATAAAATAAACATCGCTTACAAAAAAAGCGCCAAAAGGCGCTTTTATATTCAGGAATGTTTAATTTTAGTGTTCAAACATCGCTGAGATAGATTCTTCGTTACTAATACGACGAATAGTCTCTGCTAACATGTCAGCAAGCGTAAGTACCTTAACTTTATCAAGGGCTTTAAGCTCATCAGATAGCGGAATTGAGTCAGTTACAATTACTTCATCAATCATTGAGTCACGTAAGTTTTCGGCTGCTTTACCTGAAAGGATAGGGTGCGTTGCGTATGCAAATACACGCTTAGCGCCATGTTCTTTAAGTGCTTCTGCGGCTTTACACAATGTACCACCGGTATCAATCATATCATCTACGATAATACAATCACGACCTTCAACGTCACCAATAATGTGCATTACTTGAGAAACATTTGCTTGAGGGCGACGTTTATCAATGATTGCTAAATCGGTATCGTTTAGTAGTTTTGCAATTGCACGAGCACGTACAACACCACCAATATCTGGAGATACAACAACGACGTCTTCAAAGTCGCGTTCTTTCATATCTTCAAGTAATACAGGGCTGCCAAATACGTTATCTACAGGTACATCAAAGAAGCCTTGGATTTGTTCAGCGTGTAAATCAACCGTAAGAACACGGTCAACACCAACACTTGATAAGAAATCTGCAACAACTTTAGCGGTAATTGGAACACGAGCAGAACGTACACGACGGTCTTGGCGCGCATAACCAAAATAAGGAATGACGGCAGTAATACGACCTGCAGATGCACGACGTAGAGCATCAACCATAACGATAAGTTCCATCAGGTTATCGTTTGTAGGGGCACAGGTTGATTGCAAGATAAAAACGTCCGAGCCACGAACATTTTCATTTATTTGAACACTGATCTCACCGTCGCTAAAACGGCCAACAACAGCATCGCCTAATTCAATATATAAACGTTTTGCAACTTTTTGAGCTAACTCAGGTGTTGCGTTACCAGCGAAGAGCTTCATGTCAGGCACGGTAGGGTTCCTCAGGCACTGAATATTTGGACTAACGGGCAATGATAAATTTCACTGCGGGTTAACTTATGATTACTTGTACGTTACTTCATTGATCGAATATGGCGGTTAACTCCGTATGAGCAGGTGAGACATTTGCGCTTGAAGCCACAAAACCCTGCCAAGTATGGGGGAGATTTTCAAGTACATCTTGTGCTTGAACTTGGCTAGCAAATTCGACAAAACAACATGAACCTGTTCCGGTCATCTTCGACGGTGCGTATTTTAGCAACCACTGGAGGGTTTTTTCAACCTCGGGGCAAAGCTTTTTAACTAAAGGCTCACAATCGTTGGTCAAAGTATGGTGTTTCCAGTCGCCTATTATTTTTGGTGTGTCGCGTTTTAAATCTGGATGTGTAAATATTTTTGCGGTACTTACATGTTGGTTAGGGTGTACAACGCAGTACCATTTTTGTTCAAGTGTTACGTGGTGTAGTTTTTCACCAATACCGTGCGCTATGGCGCTTTGACCTTGTATGAACACTGGAACATCTGCCCCTAACTTGAGCCCTAGTTGAGCTAGTGTTTCTAAATTTAGTGCCAATTTCCATAACTTATTTAGGGCTAATAAAGTACTCGCTGCGTCAGATGAACCTCCTCCAACACCGCCCCCCATCGGCAAGCGCTTAATTAAATTTATTTTTACACCCAAAGAGGTTTTACAGTGTGTTTGTAATAATAAAGCCGCTTTATAGATGAGATTATCATTTAGAGGGATGTCTTTAGTATCACCACCGACAGAAATACTCCCATCTGTTGTTAACTCAAAATGCAGCTCATCGCCAAAATTTAAAAAAGTAAATAAGGTTTCAAGTTCATGATAGCCATCTTCTCGGCGAGCATTAATATGTAAAAATAAATTGAGTTTTGCCGGAGCTATAAGTGAAAAAGAGGTTTTGTTATTCATACTTATTTAAACTGCCAATCGTATAGTTGAATTTTAATTTTTATTTGTTGGTGCTTTAACGTCAGTTTAGTAGGTAACCAGTAACCTGCGTTTTGTACATAGGTGCCATAATCTATTTGCCATTTTTTGCCTGTATTATCAAACCATAATACTTGCTTTGCACGCCCAAGCTCATCAACAATTAAACTTTCATCGTCAATAGTGCCTTTAAGCCAGTTATCGGCATTATCAACCGGTAGTGTAAAACCCGTTAATCGTTTTAAAAGCTCTGCAGCATTAGTATCAAAGTATTGTTCACCGTCAAACTCTAATTCAGCACCGTTAGTTGTTTGTTTAAGTGATAAAATACGAGTACCAATAAAAGTAGTCAGTATTAAATTATTGGAATTTGTTGTTTGCTGCCAATTTAAGTTTGCAGATTGACGCTCTTCTGGGCTAATAAATGCAAGTTTACCTTCTACTTGCCAAGTTTTTTGAGCAGCTAAACGTGGTTTCCAATCATCATAAAGTGTTGTTTTTGTATCAATTTGATGAGCACAGCCACCTAAAAATAAAAAAAACATGAATAAAATCAAATATTGTCGAATCAAATGTTGTTCCTTACTTTCCATATTCCGCTGATTTTTGGTAAAATTACCGCCTTTGAAGTAGGGCTCAGCAATATTTGGCAAATATGACCATAATAGCACTAGGTATTAATCACAAAACCGCATCCGTAGAATTACGTGAAAAAGTGGCTTTTTCGCCTGAGCAAATTTCAGAGGCGTTGCAACAATTAAGTGGCCATGCCGACTTTAATGAAGCGGTTATTGTGTCTACCTGCAATCGAACCGAGATCTATTGTAGCCTCGCTCAGCAAAATTCCCAAACACTGTTAAGCTGGCTTGCCAGTTTCCATGGTTTGGATGAACATGAACTGAGCAAAAACACTTATTGCTACGAAGATAACGATGCTATTAATCACTTAATGCGCGTGGCGTGTGGGTTGGATTCTTTGGTGTTGGGCGAACCGCAAATTTTGGGGCAAATAAAACAATCGTTTTTTAGTGCTAAAAACCACGATGCAGTAGGTGTTACGTTTGATAGGTTGTTTCAAAAAACATTTTCAGTAGCGAAACAAGTTAGAACTGAAACCGATATTGGCGCAAGTGCAGTATCGGTAGCGTTTGCTGCAGTTAACTTGGCAAAGCATATTTATGGCAAGCTTGATAAGACCAATGTGTTATTAATTGGCGCAGGTGAAACCATTGAATTGGTTGCTAAACATTTATACCAAAATGAGCCTCAAAATATCACTGTTGCAAATAGAACTATTGAGCGAGCTCGTAACTTAGCTGATGAAGTGTCGGCAGATGTGATTGCTTTGGCGCAATTGCCTGAGCGTTTGCATAAAGCCGATATAGTGATTAGTTCTACAGCCAGCACTTTGCCTATTATTGGTAAAGGGGTGGTTGAGCAGGCGCTAAAGCAGCGACGTCACAAACCTATGCTATTTATAGATATAGCGGTTCCGCGTGATATAGAAAGCCAAGTTGGGGAGCTAGATGCTGCCTATTTATATTCCGTTGATGACTTACAAACCATTGTAAGCGAGAATATGGCAGCGCGCGAGCAAGCTGCACAGCAAGCGCAAATAATTATTACTGAACGCACCAAAGAATTTGCAATGTGGATGCGTTCACTCGATTCGGTAGATTTAATCCGCCATTATCGAAACGATGTACAAACAATTAAGTCTGAACTTGTAGAGCGTGCTGTTAGTCAGCTCAATACAGGTAAAGATGCAGAAAAAATTATATTAGAGCTCGCCAATAAATTAACCAATCGCTTAATGCACGCGCCTACCCGTGCAATACAAGATGCAGCGAAAAAAGGTGAAGTGGCGCAGCTAAACCAGTTGAAAAAAATGTTAGGTATTGATCAGGAATAACCGTTAAATGAAAGAGTCTGTTTATAATAAATTAGAAACCTTAGTAGAGCGTTATGAAGAAGTACAAGCGCTGCTAAGCGACCCGTCGGTCATTAGTGATCAAAACCGTTTTCGTGCGCTTTCAAAAGAGTATTCTGAGCTTGAAGAGATTGTAAAAACGTTTTTAAACTATAAAGAAACGCAAGACGATTTAGCCAGTGCAGAAGAAATGCTTAAAGATTCTGACCCTGAAATGCGTGAAATGGCGCAAGAAGAATATAAAGAAGCAAAAGCACAAATACTAGTGATTGAAGATCAAATTCAAGTATTAATGTTGCCAAAAGATCCGCGAGATAACAACAACGTGTTTGTTGAAGTACGTGCAGGGACGGGCGGCGATGAAGCGGCTATTTTTGCTGGTGACTTATTTCGTATGTACAGCCGCTACGCAGAAAATAAAAAATGGAAAGTAGAAGTTGTAAGCACCAATGAAGGTGAGCATGGCGGTTACAAAGAAGTTATTGCAAATATCAGTGGCGAAGGAGTTTACGGTCAATTAAAGTTTGAATCAGGCGTACATCGCGTACAACGTGTACCAGAGACTGAATCACAAGGTCGTGTTCATACCTCAGCGTGTACTGTTGCGGTTATGGCAGAAGTACCAGAAGCAGAAGCGATACAAATTAATACAGCAGATTTAAAAGTTGATACATTTCGTGCATCAGGCGCAGGTGGTCAGCACGTAAATAAAACTGATTCTGCTATTCGACTTACACATATACCTACCGGTGTTGTGGTTGAGTGTCAGGATCAGCGTTCGCAGCATAAAAACCGCGCTAAAGCGATGTCAGTACTTGCAGCTCGACTGCAACAAGCTGAAGATGAAAAACGCCATGCGGCAGAAGCCTCTGAACGTCGTGACTTGGTAGGTAGTGGCGATCGTTCTGAGCGTATTCGTACTTATAACTACCCGCAAGGTCGTATTACCGATCACCGTATTAACTTAACACTTTATCGTTTAAACGAAGTGGTAGCCGGTGATTTAAGTGCGATTATTGACCCATTAATGCAAGAGCATCAAGCTGACTTATTAGCGGCTATGGGCGACGAGTAGTCGTGAGCCAAACTCTTGAACAAGCTATTGCTGCAGGCGCTAATTTATTAGCACCTAGCAGCGAAAGTGCTAAATTAGATGCACAAGTTTTACTTTTACATATTCTTCAAAAACCTCACAGTTACCTTTTCACTTGGCCAGAACATGCGCTTAGTGATGAGCAACAACAGCAATTTAATACATTTTGCCAAAGGCGTTTAAACGGTGAACCTGTTGCACATATTACGGGGCAGCGTGAGTTTTGGAGTTTATCGCTTGAAGTTAACGCAACAACCTTAATACCTCGACCAGATACCGAAACGCTAGTAGAACAAGCACTTGAAGTGACTGTACCTGCTACAGCTAAAGTACTTGATTTAGGCACCGGTACTGGTGCAATTGCGTTGGCACTGGGTAGTGAAATGCCTAATTGGCAAATTACTGCAGTAGATAGAGTAAGCGATGCAGTTGCACTTGCTACACGTAACCAGCAGCGATTAGCGATTAATAATGTACATGTTAAACAAAGTAACTGGTTTAGTGAGTTGCATGGCGAAAAATTCAATTTAATTGTCACTAACCCTCCTTATATAGAAAGTAGTGATATACATTTAAATCAGGGTGATGTGCGCTTTGAGCCTCTATCGGCATTAGTGGCTGATGATTGCGGAATGTCTGATATTAAACAAATAATTACACAATCACGTGACTATTTGTCATCTAATGGCTATCTTTTAATAGAACACGGTTTTGAGCAAGGTGAAGCTGTTCGTCATTTTTTTGAAAAAATGGCATTTGTTAATATTAAAACAGTGAAAGACCTTGGTAACAATGACCGTGTAACACTTGCACTGTGGCCCTAGAGAATAATAATTGCCTACTAGTGCGTTAAATAATGCCATGAAGGAATTTCGACTATGATGGGTGATTTTTTATTTTCAGATGAACCAGAAGAAACAATCGATGAGATTGAACACGGTACCTGGAAAGTATTAATCGTTGATGATGAACCTGAAGTTCATGCTGTTACAAAACTAGCACTGAGTGATTTTGAATTTCAAAATAAACGCTTAGAGTTTATTAGTGCCTACTCAGGTGCTGAAGCGAAAGAGCTCATAAAAGAGCATCCAGATGCCGCTATTGTGCTACTTGACGTGGTAATGGAAACCGACGACGCTGGTTTGCAGGTTGCTAAGTTTATTCGTGAAGAAGCTAAAAATAATCATATACGGATTATTTTAAGAACAGGCCAACCTGGCCAGGCACCTGAACGTCAAGTCATTATTAATTATGATATTAACGATTACAAATCGAAAACGGAGCTAACGGCTCAAAAATTATTTACTGTTATTATGTCGAGCCTACGCTCGTATCGGGATATTATTTCGATTGAGCAATCACGCGAAGGGCTTGAGAAAATAATTATAGCGTCTCGTGATATTTTTTCTGCGCATTCAATAGAGCACTTTATTGAAGGCGTTATGCAGCAATTAACATCTTTATTGGGTATTGCTGATCAAGCTATGTATGCCACCACTTTAGTTGCACAAAACCCAGAACATGAAAAAAATAAAAAACTAATAGTTTGCTCTGGCACTGGCGATTTTGAAAAAAGTGAAGGTAAAGAGCTTGATGAGGTATTACAAGCTGAGCAGTTAAGTGCGTGTCATCAGGCGCTTAATGATAAAAGTATCATTTATAAAGATAATTACTTATTTGCGTACTGCAGTAGTGAGTACAATCATAATTCAATGCTGTTCATATCAGGTGTCCCAAAGGATTTAACGGATACTCAGCGTCATTTAATCAAAATATTTTCTCAAAATGTGCAACTTGCCTTTGAAAATGTGCAGCTTCAGTCTGAAATAGAAGCGACACAACAAGAGCTTGTTTATAGGTTAAGTGAAGCAGTAGAGCAGCGCTCAACCGAGACAGGTAATCATGTTAAACGTGTAGCACATATTTGTCATATTTTAGCTGAGGGCTATGGTTTATCTAAACATGATGCAGATTTAGTAAGGTTGGCGTCTCCTCTTCATGATGTAGGTAAAGTGGGTATTCCTGATGCGATTTTAAACAAACCAGCAAAGTTAGAACCTCAAGAATGGGAAGTGATGAAAACCCATACTGATAAAGGCTATACTATTTTAAAAGACTCTCCCCATGAAATTGTGAGTACAGGTGCAATTATTGCAAAAGAGCATCATGAAAAATGGGATGGGTCTGGTTACCCACAAGGTCTAAGCGGAAACGCAATTAATGTATTTGGTCGCATAGTCGCACTTGCTGATGTATACGATGCACTTCGCCATAAACGGTGTTATAAAGAGCCTTGGACATTACAAAATGTGGTTGATGAAATTAATGCTCAAAAAGGCACACATTTTGAACCAAAAATGGTTGAAGTATTTAACGAAAAGCTTGATGAGTTAGAGGCGGTTCTTAGCCGTTTTCCTGATTAAATTTTTATAAAACAGAAGTACAGGGGCATATGGATTATTTAGCAGTAAAGCACTTACACATGGCAATTGCGATGTTAAGTGTGATTTTATTTTATGTTCGCGCTTTTTCGCGAATGGGCAGTGGTAACTTAGCAAAAAATAAAGGGGTAATGATCGGCAGTCACAGTATAGATACTTTACTATTAGTGTCAGCACTTACGCTTATATTTATGGCTAAAATAAACCCGTTTGAACAATATTGGCTATTAGAAAAAATAGTTTTAGTGGTTATATACATCGGTATTGGGGCTAAAAGTGCCAGACAAACTAAAATGACCGCTAAAGTTGCTTACGTTTTAGTTAACACTGCTGTAATTTTGGCGATAGGTTATTTAGCGACGTCTAAATCAGCTTTTTTGCTTTAAGTAATACCTGACTATTTGAGCTTTATAGTTGTTTTGTAAAGCTCAAATACAACTCCCTCACAGAAAACATTCAAATACACCTCTATATTGGTATATAGCTTTAAAGTTAGGTAAACTACGCCTTCGTTTTCTAAAATGTTGCAGTATTAATGACTACCCTCGGGTTTGACGAACACGATGAATCTTATCTTGATGATGCTTACGATGAATTTACACCTCCAGCGATTTACCGCTGTATTAAAGCAGAGTCAAAGTGGGACCCTCAGATAGATTTAACACCATGTTATGAAACTTTAACTGACTTTGAACAGCAAATTTCAGCGCTGTGTTTAAAAGTGAGTGATGAGCACGATCGCCTCGAAAAATTATTAGATATGTTTTACAGTGATTGGCTATTTAGTGCATCAGGTTTAAAAGTGCCTGAATATAAATTAAATACATTAAGCTATACGCTTTCTATGCGCAGTGGTTCACCTACAACACTGGCAATTATACTTTGTCATTTTTTACAACAAGCTAACTGTGACGCGAACCTTAGTCTTACCCAAGGTGATGTTGGCGTACATGTGGCGATTAGTGACGAAGAAGGCTACATAATAGAGCCAAGCAGTGGACGACAAAGTTGGTATATTATCCCTGAAAACGCAGATGAAGATGATGGTCAAGAGCAAGAGCCACTAGAACTGATTTTTGATGACGAAGTATATAAGTTATTTTTAGCTCAGCAAAAATGGTCTTTCATTAGCGAAAATAAATTTGGTCATGCTTTAACCTGTGTAGAGATGCTAATGGAGTTAATAGGCGACGACCCGTATGAGAGACGCGACAGAGGTTACTTATTAAATCAGCTCGGTTGCCCTAAAATGGCACGTGATGATTTACAGTTTTTTGTAGATGAGTGTCCGGACGATCCTGCAATAGAGATTATTCAACACCAAATAGAAGAACTAGAAGATAATAATAAAACGCACCATTAAGAATAGGAATAATTATGGTTGAAACTCAAAGCGCATTAATTACAAATGATGCCGTTGTGCTTGGTTTGCTTGCTATTATTTTGGGGTTTATTTTTAAAACCTCAAACAGTGAGCGTCCAGCTTTAAAACGATTTTATAAATACGTACCTGCTTTATTGCTGTGTTACTTTTTACCTTCGTTATTAAATACCTTTGGTATTGTAGATGGTAATAAATCTAATGTTTATTATGTGGCTTCGCGCTACTTACTACCTGCCTGTTTAATACTACTTACCATTAGTATTGATTTAAAAGCGATTATTAACTTAGGCCCTAAAGCACTTATTATGTTTTTAGTGGGTACTTTAGGCATTGTTATTGGTGGGCCATTAGCTATTTTAGTGGTGAGCGCATTTGACCCAAGTATTGTTGGTGGGCATGGCCCAGATGCCGTATGGCGCGGTATGACAACTGTTGCAGGTAGCTGGATTGGCGGCGGTGCTAACCAAGCATCAATGAAGGAAATGTTTGAAGTTGGTGGTGATATATTTTCTGTAATGATTACAGTCGATGTAATTGTCGCTAATATTTGGATGGCTGTTTTATTGTTAATGGCAGCAAATCATAAAAAGATTGATGCAGCGACGGGTGCTGATACAAGCGCAATTGAAGACTTGAAAAAGCGTGTGGAAGAATATCACGCAGAACATGCACGCATCCCAACTCTTAATGATTACATGACGCTGATTGCAATTGCATTTGGTATAACTGGCTTAGCACACTTTTGCGCTGACTTTTTGGGGCCGTACTTTGGCACTACTTATGAATGGGCAAAAGAATACAGCTTAAACAGTAAATTCTTTTGGCTAATTGTTATATCAACAACGATTGGCATAGGCTTATCGTTTACTAAAGTGAGGCAAATAGAAGCGTTTGGCGCTTCAAAAGTAGCTTCTAGCTTTTTATATATTTTGGTTGCATCGATTGGTTTACACATGAATGTAACCGCTATTTTCAATAACCCTGGGCTATTTTTAGTGGGTGCAATTTGGATGTTAGTGCATGCAAGCATTATGTTAATTGTGGCTAAACTGATTAAAGCACCGTTATTTTATATGGCAGTGGGTTCTCAGGCTAATGTGGGCGGCGCAGCGTCAGCACCTGTTGTAGCATCAGCGTTTCATCCGTCATTAGCGCCTGTTGGTGTCTTGTTAGCTGTACTAGGCTACGGTGTGGGTACTTATATGGCTTATATTTGTGGATTAATGATGCAAGCAGTTGCACCTTAAGGAATTTAAATGAAAGACCAAATTATTAAAATTAATGAAATTGAACTTGCAAACAACAAACCGTTTGTATTGTTTGGTGGTATTAACGTATTAGAATCTCGCGATTTAGCAATGCGTGTTGCAGAGCATTACGTAGAAGTTACGACGAAACTAAATATTCCTTATGTATTTAAGGCCTCATTTGATAAAGCTAATCGCTCTTCAATCAATTCGTACCGTGGTCCAGGTATGGAAGAAGGTTTAAAAATATTCGAAGAAATTAAAAACACGTTTAAAATTCCACTAATTACTGACGTACATGAACCGCATCAGGCTGCACCTGTTGCAGAAGTTGTTGATGTAATTCAGTTACCTGCTTTTTTGGCGCGTCAAACAGATTTAGTTGTGGCGATGGCTAAAACAGGTGCAATTATTAATGTGAAAAAACCACAGTTTTTAGCGCCACATGAAATGCGTCATATCATTACTAAATTTAATGAAGCTGGTAATAACAACGTAGCTCTTTGTGAGCGTGGTTCTAGCTTTGGTTACAACAACCTTGTGGTTGATATGCTGGGTATGGATGACATGAAGGCAATGGCACCTGTTATTTTTGATGCAACACACGCGCTACAACGCCCTGGTGGACGAGCTGACTCTGCTGATGGTCGTCGTGCACAAGCTGCAGAGCTTGCGCGCAGTGGTATGGCGTTGGGTATTGCTGGTTTATTTATCGAAGCGCATCCAAATCCTAACGAAGCTAAATGTGATGGCCCATGTGCGCTAGCGCTTAGCAAGTTAGAAGGCTACTTAACGCAAATGAAAGCGGTTGATGATTTAATTAAAAGTTTTGCTCCACTTGATACAAGTGCAAGCGATTTATAATTAAGCATGATTTTTATTAAAAAGCGACTCAGGTCGCTTTTATTATGCCTTTAATATACACAAACTTATATGATGTATATAATCTCACGCATAAGAAAAACTAATTCTAAGCTTGGTTATTATGTCAAGACGGGTACCTCCATTAAACGCATTAAAAGCCTTTGAAGCGGCTGCACGCCATTTAAGCTTTACAAAAGCTGCAGAAGAGCTTTATGTAACGCAGGCGGCAGTAAGTCATCAAATAAAAACTCTTGAAGAGCATTTAGGGCTGAAGTTGTTTTTACGTAAAAACCGCTCTTTATTATTAACTGAAGAAGGCCAAGGCTATTTTTTAGATATTAAAGAGATTTTTACTCAGCTTATTGATGCAACTGAAAAGCTATTAGCTCGTGGCGCTAAGGGCTCACTAACGGTAAGCCTAACCCCTAGTTTTGCTATTCAGTGGTTAGTGCCTCGTTTGAGTTTGTTTAATGAGTTACATCCAGAGATAGATGTTCGAATAAAAGCACAAGACCAAGATGAAAACTCACTCACTGATGACGTAGATATTGCTATTTATTATGGAAGGGGTCATTGGAATGGCGTACAAGCGTACAAGCTTCATACCGAATATTTAGTACCACTTTGTAGTCCTATGTTATTAAGCGGATTAAAGCCGCTTGATCAACCTAGTGATTTAGCGCATCACACACTATTACACGACACTACACGTAAAAACTGGAAAACGTGGATGAAAACCGCAGGCGTGCGTAACATCCAGGTAAATCAAGGGCCTATATTTAGCCACTCCTCTATGGTGTTACAAGCAGCTGTACATGGACAAGGTGTGGCAATCGGCAATAGTGTATTAGCTAAACCCGACATAGACGCAGGGCGTTTGGTAATTCCGTTTAATCATAGCCTAGAGAGTAAAAATGCGTATTACTTAGTGCTTCGTGAGTCGCAAACAGAGCTTGGTAAAATAGTTTCGTTTAAAGAGTGGATGCTGAGCTTAGTAGAGCATGAGCAAGAACATGAGTATTAATAATGATTGAATGGTTTAAAAGCACGGAGCAACCTGCAATAGCACAGTTTATATTTGCACATGGCGCAGGTGCTGGTAGCGATTCTGACTTTATGCAGCACATGGCAAAATTAATAAGCGAGCAGGGTGTTGATGTTGGTTTATTTGATTTTGAATATATGCAAATCGCTAAAAAAACTAATAAACGCAGGCCTCCTGAGCGAGCACCAAAGCTACTTATTTATTATGAACAAGTGCTAACGAGTGCGCAGCCAGATTTACCGTTGTTTATAGGCGGTAAATCGATGGGCGGTCGCATGGCATCAATGCTTGCATGTAGTACAGAGCAAAGCCTTTCAGGTGTTATAGCATTTGGTTATCCATTTCATCCGCCGGGTAAGCCAGAAAAATTACGCACCGATCATTTTGCTGATATTGTTTGCCCTTTTTTAGTATTACAGGGCGAGCGAGATACATTTGGTACACGTGAAGAACTTCTTACTATGAAAATGCCAAAGCAGCCTTTGTTTACTTGGCTGAGTGATGGCGATCACTCATTAAAACCACGTAAAAAAAGTGGCGTAACTGAACTGCAAAATAGAGAAACAGCAGCGTTAAGTGCTGTTGAATTTATTAAGCAACAAATTGAGATACGTTAAGACTCGAGCAGGAGGTTAGATGATTAAATTATTTTTAATGACCGGTAGTATTTTTTGTATGCTTTCGGTGATGTTAGGTGCATTTGCTGCCCATGGTTTAAAAAGCCGCTTATCGGAGTATTCATTAGGCGTTTTTAAAACGGCTGCTGAGTATCAAATGGTACATGGACTTACACTTATTGCGGTGGCTATTTTAATTAAATGGGGCATAAACCTGAGTTGGGCTGGTGGCTTTTTTATAATGGGCACACTACTTTTTAGTGGTAGTTTATATTTACTCGCTCTAACAGGAATGAAGTGGCTTGGGCCTATAACACCGCTTGGTGGGTTGTGCTTTATTATTGGTTGGATTGTTATTTTAGTGCAAGTTGCACGATTTAAGTTTTAAAGAGTTTAAGGGTTAATATGTCTAGTGTTGTGATTTTTTGTCGTAGTGGTTTTGAAAACGATGCCGCTGCTGAAATAACGTTTCATGCTGCAGAGCAAGGTTTTGCAGGGTATGTAAAAGCAAAACCAAATACAGGTTATGTTGTTTACGAATGTTTTGAAGCGCATCACAGCGATGAAATAATCAAAAAAGTTGATTTTAAAAACATGGTGTTTGCACGTCAATGGTTTGCCGGCACATTACTTGAAAACATGCCAGTAGAGGACCGTGTGAGCGCAGTAGTTGAAGCTGCTAAAGATTTTACATTGTGCTCAGAACTGCGCGTTGAAACGCCAGACACAAACGAAGGCAAAGAGCTTTTAACGTTCTGTAAAAAAATCTCAACACCGCTTAAAAAAGCCCTCGAAAAACAAAATACTGTACTACGTGAGCCAAAAGCAAATCGCCCAGTAATGCATGTCATGTTTTTAACAAACAATACGGCTTATGTTGGTTACTCGTATAGCTTTAATAATTCTCCATTTTTCATGGGTATTTTGCGCCTTCGTATGCCAAGCGATGCACCGAGTCGCTCAACGTTAAAACTCGATGAAGCATTTAACGTATTTATACCTGAGCAACAACGCGAGTCACGCGTAGCTGCCGGTATGCGCAGTGTTGATTTAGGTGCATGCCCTGGTGGTTGGACTTATCAGCTTGTACGCCGTGGTATGTTTGTAAGTGCGATTGATAACGGCCCAATGAATGACGATTTAATGCAAACGGGTCAAGTTAAACATTTTAGAGCCGACGGTTTTAAATATCGCCCAGAAAAAAGAAATATTACTTGGTTAGTGTGCGATATGGTGGAAAAACCGACCAAAGTGACTACGCTAATGATTGACTGGGCAGTAAATGCATACGCAAAAGAGTTTATATTTAACTTAAAGCTGCCTATGAAAAAACGCTTTGATAGTGTTTATGAATGTCTTTCGATGATCAGAAAAGAGCTTGAGAAACAAGGTATCAATTACGAGTTGCAAGCTAAACATCTATATCATGATCGTGAGGAAATAACCGTTCATTTAAACGTTACTAAGGTGCCACAAAATTTGTATAGTTAATATGTAGAGGCTAAAAGTGGTAAAAAACAATATTAATAAATGGCTAAGTTTACTTTTTTTATCACTTTTAATCACAGGCTGTGGCGGGGGAGGCGAAAGTAGTGATACAACTACGGCCCCTGGTAACGCTGCGCCCAGTGTTACGCTTTCGGTTAGCAGTAACGTTATTACTTCTAATCAATCATTTACTATTACAGCGCTTGCAAGTGATAGCGACGGACAAATTGCCAGCTATCAATGGCAACAACTTAGCGGGCCTGAGTTTACGTTTACCTCTAACGGTAACACGCTTACAGCCACTGCACCTAGTGTAACAACCGATACGACCTTTAGCTTTTCGGTTACAGTTACTGACAACTCAGGTGCTACTGCACAACAAGTTTTTTCAGGCACTATCACCTCTCAAAATAATGCTCCTACAGTTAATATAACAGGCCCAAGTAGTGCACTTGCCAGCACACAAGTTAGTTTAGTTGCTAACGCTCAAGATACAGATGGCACTATAAGTAATATTAATTGGATTCAGTCTGCTGGGGACAATGTTGAGTTTTCACAAACTGATGGAGTCCTTAGTTTTACCGCCCCTAATGTATCTGAAAATACAACACTAGGTTTTAGCGTAACCGTAACTGACAATGCAGGTAAAAGCGCTCAAGCGAGTAAAACGGTTTTAATTAATCAAGTAAATAGCGCGCCAACAGTCATTGTTACAGGCCCTGAAGAAGCTGAAAAAGGTGACAGTGTAACCTTAGTTGCAGATGCACAAGACAGCGATGGTAGTATTAATAGCATAACTTGGCAGCAAATAAGTGGTCCTGTAGTTGAACTTACTCAAACACAAACAAGCATTAGTTTTAATGCGCCCACTGTTGCACAAAATACCAATGTTACATTTGTGGTTACTGTAACCGATGACGATAACGCTACAAATAGCGCTCAAAAAACAGTTGTAGTATTAGCACCAAACAATCCACCAACTGCAGATGATGTAAGTATTAGCGTGCAATATAATCAAGCCACAGAATTTAGTTTAGTAGTTAGCGATGCTGATAACGATACGGTTCAGATTGATTTTGGTGATGATTTAAATGGTGCACAAATTAGTGTTATTGATGCACAAGCCTTACTTTTTAGCTACACGCCTCCTGCAAACATTATTACTTCACAAAGCTATACGTTAACTGCGTCTGATTCAAAAGACACAACCGAATTTACCCTGAATATTACTGTGGTTGATTCAACGCCCGCTACAATTAGTAATGTAACACCCCAAAGTAATAATGACCCAGTTCTTGTAGATAGCCCTGTTAGTATTACATTTTCAGATATTATGCTAACGAGCACTTTAGCAGTTAATTCTAGTAGTGGTGTTTGTACAGGAAGCGTACAAGTGTCGGCAGATAATTTTACTACTTGCTTGGCCTTAAATATTGAAAGTTTGTCGGGTACTACTAGTGACACAAGTACTTATTTTCATACTGTAAATGTAAGCGCAAGCTTTAATGAAGATACCCAATATATTGTCCGTGTTACAGCTGATTTAACTAATTTTGATGATACGGCCATTGAAACGCAAACCGCTACTTCTTTTACTACCTCTAGCCAAGATATAAAAATAACTGAAGTTTCTTCTGTGCAATTTAGTAACGACTTACCTTGGATTGAAATTTATAACGGCACAGGGGCTGCTGTAAACTTACAGAGTTACTCGCTTAAAACCCGCAGTATTAATATGATTAATAGCTCGACTAGTGCAGAGACAACTTTTTCACTGCCCAATAAAGAGCTTGAAAATGGTGAGTACCTTATTTTACAAAGCAAGTTTGGAGATGATTTTTTAGTCAGTGCATCAGTTAACAACCCTAAAATAGCGCTTGTGGGTAATGCTAGTGATGAAATTAGACCTTATTGGTACATAAACGGTTTTGTAGAATTACTTAATAGTGCAGGTACACAAACAATCGACTTTGTAAAATTTGGTAACTCAGTACAAGAACCAGTAACGCCATCACAATGGCAAGGTGGTAACGCAGAGCAAATCATCTCCGAGCAAGGAGGCAGCTTAAAGCGCGAGCTTAATGCGACAGACACTAATCAAAGTACTGATTGGAGTTATTCTGTGTTTAACACACCCGCTGGGCCAAACAATATAAATTGCACAATAGATGATGATGAGGATGGTATTCCTGATTGCGCTGAGCAACAGGGTACAACATTCGCGGGTTTACCACTTTATGAGTGGGGGGCGCGTACCTCACAAAAAGATATATTTATTGAAGTTGATTATATGGACAGCAGTGATGTAGGTATTACTCCACATCGAACAGCACTTGAAAAAGTAGCCACTGTTTTTGCAGAAAAAGGCTATACAGTCCACTTTGACGTAGGTGATTTGTTTGATCAAAATACAAATACAGCACCGCAAAACTTTGATTTAGGTGGCGGAAATCTTGTCCCTTTTAATAGCTATACCCCGTTTGAATACGATTTAAGTAGCCCTAATTTATTTGCTTATAAAATGGAATATAGCGATATAACTCGCAGGCCCATTTTCCATTATTTATTAATGGCAAGTAGTGGTAACGAAGACGGTAGTATTAGTGGGTCGGGTATTGCTGAGATAAGCGGTAATGATTTAATGGTAACTATGGGAGGCTGGGGTTTAACGCTTGATACGCAAGTAGCAACCAATGTAACTTATAATTATCAAGCATCAACAATATTTCATGAGTTAGGTCATAACTTAGGTTTATACCATGGCGGTGATGAGGAGGTTAATTTTAAGCCTAATCATTTAAGCTCTATGAACTATTTATATCAATTAGCGGGTTTATCAACAATAGGTAATAACGAAGGCGATCGCTACTATGAGCGTTTTTACCCAGGCAATGCTGGTTGCGATATTGCACCAAATACTAATAGTCATTTAGGCTCTACGGATGATTTTATTATTGATTATTCAAATGGTAGTTCAGCAGATTTAAATGAAAGCACCATACTTGAAATACAGGGGTTAAATAGAAATAGCTCACTACCAGTTGATTTTAATTGTAATGCAATTAACACCGAAAGCTTAACCAGCTTTGATACTAACCAAGATAATACAATATCAATACTGAGTGATGTAGATGAGTGGAGCATGCTTAATTTACAGTTTTATATGCAAAGTGCAGGTAATCGATTTGGCGTGCCAAATACAAATAACAGTAAGGTGCATAATTTACAAAGCTCGCCTACTAATATTGAAACGCTGCCCAGTTATATAAAAGAAGCACAGCCAAGTAGTGCAATTATTGCTGAGTTAAAAGCAATTAAAGAGCAATAGTATGAAGCCGATGCTCAGCACTAAGTTTATTATCTTGAGTAGTTTTTTTAGCTTACTAATAGCGTGTAGCGATACTAACAATGCACGTGAGTGGTTACTAAAAAATGATAATTTGTATTATAAAAATACAGCTGTTGACTGGCGAATTGAATCAGTAAAGGACTGTAATACATGCGTTATAAGCCAAGATGTTGTTTATCAGCCTGAAGGTATTAGTCGTTATAATACGTTAATGCAGAGTCAGAATTGGGTCGCGGTACATGAACTAAGTAAAATCAATGTCATTCGTTTAAAGATGCCAGACCAAACACCTTATTTATACGTAGAGCGTGTAAAAGGTCAAATACTAAAGCTGTTTGATCAGCAGCAAAACTACAGTATAAAAATTGGTGAAGTTACAGCCGTTAATATTAATAATCAGCGCTTTAGTATTTTGATTAAAAAATTTGAAGAAGTAGATAAACAAAGCGATGCATTACCAAGGCGTGCATCGCTTGAGTTTATTGCTTTAAAAATAGATTAAAAAAAGCACCTTAGGTGCTTTTTAATCTAGAATGCGGTGTCCTTCGAATATTGAAAAGTCAGCAACCTTTTAATTAACTGCGATATTTTGGACGATAGTTATCTACCCATAAACGTGTTGCACCGCACACTGCGACTGGCATAACTATTAAGTTTATAAAAGGGATAGCAGTTAACAACATAACAGCAAAACCAAATCCGTATGACAAACCTTGCTTAGATTTTAAATCGTCTTTCATTTGCTTAAAGTCAATTTTATGATTATCAAACGCATAGTCTTCGTATTGAACTGCGTACATCCAACAAGTAAATAACACCCATAGTATTTGACCAATGACCGGTAAAACCCATAACAATATAAAAAAGCCAATTGCGCGAGGAAGGTAGTAGCATAGTTTTGTCCACTCACGGGCAAGCATGCGAGGTATATCTTTAACTAGTTCGGCAAAGCCGTCATCGTTAATTTTTTGACCTGTTAGGTAAAGCTCAACTTTTTCACTCAAGAGCGCATTGAAAGGGGCTGCAATAAAATTAGTGATAACTGTAAAAAGCATACTATAGCTAAACAAAACAACTAATACAGCAATAGGCCACATTAGCCACTCTAACCAGCTTAACCACTCGGGGAGCATGTTGTTTATGTAGCTAAAACTATCACTTAACCAGCCAACTAAAAAAAACAGCGAGCTACCAAACAGCAAAATATTAATTAATAGCGGAATAAGGACAAAACGCTTTAGCCCTTTTTGGCTAATTAATTTAAACCCCGAAAAAAAGTATTCCATACCTTGTGTGATCTGCACTGTAACCTCAAAAAATATTTACCATTACTTATAGTATAAATAGCTTAAAAATTTTGAACAGTACTTTTAAGTAACAAAGTGTTAGCTTTAATATTGTGGTTTTGTTTATATAGTAACAATAGGTGTTCAGTAATATGCAACTATGATTATTTTAGACAGGCCCGATTATTTTTTGCCAATAAAATAAAAAACTTACTAATCATGACTATACTGAACTTTACTGCGTAAGAAAAAAGCGCTTGATTAAAGCTTTTGTTGTTTCAATGTGTATAAATAATACGGGTAAAGGAAAATGGGTACGGATAGGTTAAAAAAGTTATTATCTCACCAGCAAGGCATTTTATCTAAAATTGCATTAGGGGTACCTTTAAGTGAGGTGCTTACTGAAATTTGTTCATCAATCGAGCAGATTATTGATGATGAATCCGCTAGGTGTTCAATCTTATCAGTTAAAGGCCAGCAGCTTTTTCATTGCGCAGCTCCTAATATTCATCCAGAGTACTGTAGTTTGCTTAATGGAGTCTATATAGGGCCAAAAGTGGGCTCATGTGGTACTACTGCATTTTCGAAATCGCGCACTATTGTTGAAAATATCGAAACTTCACCGCTGTGGGAGGACTTTAAAGACTTAGCACTAAAGTTTGGTCTTAAGTCATGTTGGTCAACGCCTATTTTTTCAACTCAAGCCGATTTATTAGGCACCTTTGCTATCTATCACAGCACTCCTAAATCACCATCAAAGCAAGATTTAGAGTTAATCGATTTTTTTGTACACTTTTCTAGTATCGCTCTTGAAAAAAGTAACGAATTTAACAAAGCAAAACAGCTGCTCGCGAATTTACAGCAAAGTAATGAAAAGTTTAAAGCCTTCACTAAGGTAATGCCCGATCTCATTCTTATTTTAAGTGAAGAGGGAATTTATACCGATGTGTATGGTACCTCTAATGAGTTACTGCTTGATTCAAGCAAGGACCTTATTGGTCA
This sequence comes from Pseudoalteromonas sp. SR43-5, assembly GCF_014163835.1. Classification (NCBI taxonomy): domain Bacteria; kingdom Pseudomonadati; phylum Pseudomonadota; class Gammaproteobacteria; order Alteromonadales; family Pseudoalteromonadaceae; genus Pseudoalteromonas; species Pseudoalteromonas sp. SR43-5. The sequence goes on along the minus strand of NZ_JACJEA010000008.1, from coordinate 54,397 downwards.
AAGTGTTAAGGACCTGCTTTCTCAAGACGATGCACAAATGATAATGGACGTTATTAAAAAAACACTCTCGACTAACGAGACGCAAATTTTTGAATATGAATTAGCTGTACCAAAGGGGAATATAGTTTTTGAAGGCAGGGCTGCTGCATTAGATCATTACCACCCCAATAGTCCTACAAAAAGGCACGTAGTATGGATGGCCAGAGATATTTCAATAAAGAAAAAGGCCGAACAAGAAGTACATAAGCTTGCTTTTTACGACCCATTAACGAATCTTCCAAATAGAAGAATGCTTAGCGACAAATTAAGCATGTGTGTGGAGAGTGTTAAGCGTGATAAAAATATAGGGGCGTTATTATTTTTAGACCTAGATAATTTTAAGCGTATTAATGATTCACTTGGGCACAGTGCGGGTGATGAAGTACTTGTGGAATTATCAAAAAGGTTAAGCGCAATAATAAAAGGCTCTGATACGTTGGCCAGAGCGGGTGGCGATGAGTTTATTATTTTACTAAAACACGTTGGAGAAAATACACAGCAGGCGAGCATCGAGTGCAAAATAGTAGCCAAAGAGATTCAAAGAGCTTTTCATGATAAATTTGAAGTGGGCAACCTTGCATTTCAAGTAAGCTGCAGCATAGGTATTTGTCTAATTGATAGCGTAAATGCGCAGGCAGGCAATATATTAAAATTTGCAGACACGGCTATGTATCGTTCTAAAAATAAAGGGGGGAATAGCAGTAGCTTTTACGATCCAGCCTTACAAACACTGCTTGAAAAACAAACTGAACTAGAAACCGATATAGTCAGGGCGATTGCATCTGATGAGTTTTGTGCTTATTTTCAGCCTCAGGTAAATACGTATGGTGATGTTATTGGTGCTGAAGCACTCATTAGGTGGAACCATCCTCAAAAAGGGTTAATAGCGGCAAACGAATTTATACCAATTGCAGAGCAATACGGGCTTATTCAAAAACTACAAAATATTGTTTTACATGATATATGTATTTTAATAAACGAACTTAAAGCAGATAACATAATAGACGACTCGTTTAGTGTTTCAATTAATATTAGTCAAAGCCAGTTTAATTCATCAAATTTAAAAGGAGAGCTGTTTAGCACTATCAATAAATTTGATATTCGGGCACAGCAAATTAAGTTAGAAATAACTGAGTCAATGCTCTCAAGCGATATAGATTATACAATTAGGCAAATGAAAGAACTCATTGCCGCTGGCTTTTTATTTTCGATTGATGATTTTGGAACCGGTTACTCCTGCTTAGCGTACTTAAGTGCGTTTCCTGTTAAAGAATTAAAAATAGATAAAAGCTTTATTGATAAAATTTTAGATAGCACGGTTGGCTTTAATATTGCGCAAACAATTATCAGCCTAGGAAAAAGCTTAAACTTAGAGGTAGTTGCTGAGGGCGTAGAAACAACAGAACAATATGACTTACTTAAAAAAATGAATATTGACGCCATGCAAGGCTACTTAATTGCAAGGCCGATGGATAAAGAAGGCTATGCAAAATGGCATAGCGCTAATACTAATGCGCAATAATACTTGAACACTACTATTTATTAATTAGTAATAATTTAGCAAAATTTATACACTTGCTAGGCCACTTTTGCTCTTTTAGCTGGTGAAATGTCATAACCCATATGCTAAATAAGGAGTAAAGATTTTTTAATTAAACAATGCTAAGCTATGACCGCTTAAATATATTATTTAAAGCTTAATAAACTTATAACAATGAATGGAAGCTTTATGCAGTTAGTCGATTTGAACCCGAATGATCCCGACGTGGTAAATGTATTTGATGATATAGACCGACTTATAAATTCTTTATATCCTGTGGCTACCGCACAGTCTCTGGAGTTAAACGAATTAACCTTACCTAATGTGTACGCTATTGGTTTAAAAACTGAAGAAGGTATTATTGCCTGCGGTGCGATTGTAGAGAAATTTGATACCCAGCCTTACGGCGAAATAAGACGTTTATATGTAAAACCAAGTCATCGTGGTAAAGGGCTATCAAGACGTATTATGCAGATTTTATTGCATCAAGCTGGCGAAAAACAAATCCCGTTAATACGCTTAGAAACAGGCCCAAAACAAATAAAATCAATCAATTTATATGAAAATTTAGGCTTTAAACGCTGTAGCAGTTTTGGCTCATATGTAGATAATCCACAAAGTGTTTTTATGGAATTAGGGCTTAGTAAATAAGTTCATTAACGCTGCGACATGTTAAAGCTTAATGTGTCGTAAATATCTGCCTTCATTATTATCTTGTAATAAAAGTCATACTCAAACTAGTAACTATAAAAGCAGCTTTTATAGTGATGCAAAAATACTTCACTGTTTTTAACACCTGTCTTCGTATAAAATCTGCCTCGATAATTAGTGACTAACTTACAAAGCGAGAATTTTTATCTTTTCTAAAAGTAGCAATAAACAAATGAGCGAAATAACAGTAGTAACCCACAATGGTAATTTTCATGCAGATGACGTTTTTAGTATTGCGGTACTTAAACATGTTTTGCCAACGTTTAAATTGGTACGCACACGCGATAAAGCGCTTATAGAAAGTGCCGACTACGTAATAGATGTAGGTGGGGAATACGATCCTGAAACTAATCGCTTTGATCATCATCAACGTGGTGGTGCAGGCGAGCGAGAAAATGGCATTCCTTTTTCATCATTTGGTTTAGTGTGGAAAAAATACGGCTTAGCACTGTGTGATGATAACCAGGCCGTTGCTGATAGAGTGGATTCAGGCTTAGTTTCAACTATTGACGCCATTGATTGTGGTCATGTTGAAGGTGTATCAAAAGGGATAAGCTTGAGCCAAACAATTTCAATGTTTAACCCTACATGGGAAGAAGAAAGTAACTTTGATACCTGTTTTGATGAAGCCGTTGAATTTGCAGCACGTATGCTCATTCGTTTTATCGCCTCAGCTCACGGTAGTGTTAATGCAAAAGAGATTGTCGCCAGAGCAATTGAAAATGCAGACGATGCCAGAGTAATCGTGCTTGAAAAGTACACACCGTGGAAAAAAACAGTGCATATTTTATCAAGTGAGGCGCTATACATGGTTTACCCATCGCATTCTGGGCAATGGATATTACAAACAGTACCCGTTGAGCCTGGCTCGTTTGAAGATAGAAAACCGCTTCCTAAAGCATGGTCTGGTTTATCTGATCAAGCGTTCGTAGATGAAACAGGTATTGATGACGCAGTGTTTTGCCATAATGGTTTATTTATAGCGGGTACCAAGTCGTTTGAAAGCACAATGAAACTTGCCACTATGGCGCTTAGCGAATAACAACGCACTAAGCATAACAATTTATATAGATTGTTATGCTTGTTATTTTTGCGCGGAGCATTATGTTTGAATTAAAAACAATCGCACTTTTTATTATTACAGCCTTAGCTGAAATAGTGGGGTGCTATTTGCCCTACCTTTGGCTAAAACAAGATAAAAGCATTTTACTTTTAATTCCTGCGGCTTTAAGTTTGGCACTATTTGCATGGTTGCTATCTTTACACCCTACTGCTGCCGGACGTGTATATGCAGCTTATGGCGGCGTATATATTTGCGTTGCGCTATTATGGTTATGGGTTGTAGATGGCGTAAAGCTTACTATGTGGGATATTATCGGTGGTTTAGTAGCACTGCTAGGTATGGCAATAATTATGTTCGCCCCAAAGTCTATTTAATTCAAATGCATGCCAAAGCTTACTCATAATGAAATTACCCTTGAACTACCCGAAAGCCGATTTTTTGAAGATATGTTTGGAGTAGACTATCCAGGTTATCTCCCTTATTGGCTTGCTTATATGAGCCCAAAAGAGAGGCAAGCGTACCTCCTAGCTACAAAATCTGAGTATATGGATATAGTTGATGAAATGTATAGCGAAAGTTTTAATTGGCAGGAATGGCTACCTTACCCTTATTAAAACATCGCAAATTGTAATACCAAACCAGCACTCATATTTTAATGGAATAAAAGATTGAATATATTATACCTTGTGATTATTTTTATATTTATAGCAGCTAGTTTCCTATTTTTTGCATTTTTAATTTATAGACTACCAAAACCCCTGCAGCAAAAATGTATTGAAGGTGAAATTGTATTTGTTTTTATTGATAAAAACACATGTTTTAGACACTTTCTTGAAACTGTTATTTTAAGAAATAAAGTAGTTACTTTAGCTGATAATAATACGGCCTTTTATGTAAATGCAAATGACTATAAAAAACTCTGGAAAGTTAGTCCACATAAATTATCTACAATAGGCAATACTTACAAGTTGAGGTTAATTACTACGACTTTACTGTTTGGTGGGTATGGTTTATCTACGGTTGAAAATATGACAGAGATAGATAAAAAGCCAATAATAGTTAAATAAAGAGTCAGTTATACAATACTCATAAGTAGTTGTGTGCGGTTATTGGTGCTGGTGGATGTATGCTAAGCGTTTTTGACGTGCAGTTTTTATTCACTTTGCAGAATACATAGGTAATACTTGGTCACAACACGTTGGCTAAATAGCAGTAATTTGAGGTGTTGAGAACACCTTACTCTAATCCATCAAAAGTAAATTTTATAAACAAAGTAACTCAAGATGAATTTTATTGAATGAGCTAACTCATTTTTGCTAATAAAATTTATAATGAGTCATTTAAAAACAGCCATTTTTTATAACTTTTCTTATCTTTAAAAATCATCAAAGTCCTGTTTTATATATGCTAGCGGGCAATAGTTGTTTGGTTATTTTTTTATCATCAAAAATCACTCGTTACGAGCAAAAATACTTGTTGGACTTGAATCTCTATTTTTCTTTTAATGCGCGGCACTAGCCGAGTCGGCATTAATTAAACAAAAGAGAAAGATAAATGAAAGAGACAACATCACTAGAACAAGCTCGTACGAGCTACAATGTTCGTCATTGGAGCCAAGGTTTTTTTGGTATTAATGATCAAGGTGATGTGTATGTTGCGCCCAAGGCTCATGCACCAGAGCAAACCATTGCATTAACAGATATCGCAAAGCAACTACAAGATAAAGGTTTAAGCTTACCTGCTTTAGTTCGTTTTCCGCAAATTTTACACCATCGTGTACACAGCTTATGCGGCGCATTTAATACTGCGATTGAAAACTATGGTTACCCTAAAGACTATCTATTAGTTTACCCGATAAAAGTAAACCAACAACGTGAAGTGGTTGAAGAAATAGTAGCAAGCCAAGCACAAGTAGAAAAAAAGCAACTTGGTTTAGAGGCAGGCAGCAAGCCAGAACTACTCACAGTATTAGCATTAGCTGAAAAAACCAGCGCTGTTATTGTATGTAATGGCTACAAAGATAAAGAATACGTACGTTTAGCACTTATTGGCGAAAAGCTAGGTCATAAAGTGTATATCGTACTTGAAAAGCTTTCTGAGCTAGACATGGTGCTTAGCCAAGCAAAAGAGCTTAACGTAAAACCACGCATTGGTATTCGTGTACGTTTAGCGTCGCAAGGTAAAGGTAAGTGGCAAGCGAGTGGTGGCGAAAAATCAAAATTTGGTTTATCTGCATCGCAAGTTTTACATGTAGTTAATCGTTTAAAAGGCGCAAACCAGCTTGATTTATTGCAGCTTGTGCATTTTCACTTAGGGTCACAAATGGCGAACATTCGTGACGTACGTTTAGGTGTAAGCGAAGCTGCGCGTTTTTACTGTGAGCTACGTAAACTAGGCGCAGAAATTGATTGTCTTGATGTAGGCGGTGGTTTAGCTGTTGATTACGACGGCACGCGTAGCCAATCGCATAACTCTATGAATTACAGCTTAGCTGAATATGCGAATAACATTGTGTACACCATTGGCGATACATGTAAGCAATATGAGCAACCAATGCCGACTATTATTTCTGAGTCGGGTCGTGCGCTTACGGCGCATCATGCTGTGCTTATTTCTAATGTTATTGGTACTGAAAGTTACACGCCAGAAGAGTTAGTAGCGCCAGCGGCAGATGCACCACTTTTATTAAAAAACATGTGGGCATCGTTTGTACAATTAACTGATTTAACGGATGACCGTGCATTAATTGAAATTTATCACGACAGCCAAGGTGACTTAGCTGAAGCGCATAACCAATTTGCACTCGGTTTATTAGACTTAGCGCAGCGTGCGTGGGCAGAACAAATTAATATTCGTATTTGTTATGAACTTAACAAGCACATGGATAACAAAAACCGTTTTCATCGTCCTATTATTGACGAGTTAAACGTACGTTTAGCCGATAAGTTTTTTGTAAACTTTTCGTTATTTCAATCGCTTCCAGATGCATGGGGCATTGATCAAGTGTTTCCGGTATTGCCATTAAGTGGCTTAACTGAAGCACCAAAAAAACGTGCTGTATTACTTGATATAACCTGTGATTCAGATGGCGCACTTGAGCATTACGTAGATGGACAAGGTATTGAAAGCACATTACCTGTACCAGAATTTAGTGCCGATAAACCTTATTTAATGGGCTTTTTCTTGGTGGGCGCTTATCAAGAAATTTTAGGTGATATGCATAACCTGTTTGGCGATACGCACAGCGCAATTGTTAATATGGATGAGCAAGGCGTTGCAAGTATTACCGAGATAAACCAAGGTGACACTGTTGCCGATATGATGCGCTATGTACATTTAGATGTTGAAAGTTTTCAGCAATCATACGAGCAGTTAGTAAGCACTAAAATTGAAAAATACGAACAGCAAAGCGTTTTAGACGAGTTGCAAAGCGGCCTTGATGGCTACACTTATTTAGAAGAGTTATAAGCAATGTCAACTTTGTTTGGTCACGCAGATCACTCATTGTACTCAAATGGGATGACGTTTTTACGTCGTCCTATGGTGCAAAACATTAATGCAATTGATGCAGACGTAGTGGTTTTAGGCTTACCATTTGATTTAGCGACCTCGGGCCGCCCTGGTGCGCGCTTAGGCCCTGATGCAATTCGTCGTGCATCGGTTCATTTAGCATGGGAAGACACTAAATACCCGTGGACGTTCCCGTTGTTTGAGCGCTTAAAAGTGGCAGACGCAGGGGACTTTACTTACCCTGTCGGGGATCCTGAGTATTTTACTGCGCAACTAGAAATGGCTGCTGATCAAATACTTCGCCAAGGTAAAACACTATTAGGTTTAGGGGGCGATCACTTTGTAACGCTTCCGCTATTACGTGCTCACGCAAAAATACATGGCAAAATGGCGTTAGTACATTTTGATGCGCACACCGACACCTATAGCAATGGCTCGCGTTTTGATCACGGCACTATGTTTTATCATGCACCAATGGAAGGGCTGATTGATGTTGAGCACAGTATACAAATAGGTATTCGTACCGACTTTGATCAAAGTAAACATGAGTTTGCTGTGATTGATGCAATGCAAGCCAACGATTTAGATGCTAATGATATTGCAGCGCAAATACTTGAGCGAGTAGGTGACCTACCTGTTTACTTAACGTTTGATATAGATTGTTTAGACCCTGCGTTTGCGCCTGGTACAGGCACTCCTGTGTGTGGTGGTTTAACGTCAGATAAAGTACTTAAAGTACTGCGTGCGCTAAAAGGCATAAACATGGTGGGTATGGATGTGGTAGAAGTATCACCTTCGTACGACCAAAGTGAGCTTACCGCAATTGCTGCAGCAACCATTGCGAGCGAATTACTGCATTTGTGGACGCATAAAAATAAGTACTAATTTTATAAATTTTGTACTACAAAAAAGGGTATGCATTTGCATACCCTTTTTTATTTAGAGGTATCGATTATTCAACTGCTCAATTTCTTTTAACCAAATAACGCTTAGCCCAATAAGCGGCAGGTTAGTAGTTACAGGGTTAAATGCTTCAATAAGCAATTGTGGCTGCATTACAACTACAGCAAGTAAAAGCCCCATAAGCGCCAATATATTTAAAGCTACCAAATGCTTATGTTTATAAAACACAAATAAACACAAGCCAAATATAATTTCGCCAACACCCGCCGAACGTGTAATTAAGTCAGACACCTGTTCAGAATAGCCGGCACTGCCAGTCATTAATTTTTCAAGCGGTGCAATATGATAAAGCTTTGGAAAAAAGCCGTGAATGATACTAACCCAAATAACTATTTGAACAATTTAACGATCTAAATCAATTACTAACGTCGTTAAAAAACTTTTATTTAGAACCACTAAACACAAAGTTTTTTGCCTAGTTACTAAATGATTTATTTAACGTTAAAATAGCCCCCATAGTTAATTGAATTAGTATATCCAACTTAAACTCACTATGTAGCGAGCAAGTTGAATATAACCGCGATTATTTCCTAGCATTGTCAATACGCTCTTGTGCACTTGGGTGGCTAGATAAGTACTCTAATAAGTCATTTACTTTTTCTAGGTGTTCGTTTTCGCTGGTATGGCTTTCTTGCAGCGCTTCTATTGCATCAGCAAAGTCATTACTCGAATACCCAAGCGATTCTAATTGGGTGAGTGCAAAGCTATCTGCCTCGCGTTCCATATCTCGTGAAAACCCTTGCTGAGCAAACGATGCACCTGTACCTAACGCTACTTCGGCAACCCCCTCTAAATCACCAAATACAACCGCTAACACAATAGTACTTGCGGCAGATTGTGCTGTAATGCGTACGCTATGCTGGTGGACTACATGGCCCATTTCGTGTAGCAATACCGCTTTTAGTGCATTGGGTTTATCGGCAAGTAAATTTGCTAAATCATCGGTGACCACGATACGGCCATGGGGTAGTGCAAACGCGTTAGCACCAAAGCTGTCTGATTTATAAAACGATAACCTATAAACCGATTGATCAAGCGATAACGCATTAAGCATACTTGTAAAATGTGCTTGTACTTTAGTTTGCTGCTCTGCGGGCAGCTCACTTGGGTCAAGCGCAATCTTTTTAATTAGTGTAAAACTTTGCTCCCCCATCTGTTCCACAACATTACGTGGCAGGGTATCAACACTATAAACAGCAATGGCCGGTACCGCTTTATAAAGTACTAACCACATAAAAAGTGGTGTAAATATGACTGCGGCTAAAATTACCCATTTACTTTTTTCAAGGCGCTCCATTATGTGATGGTTATTTTCTTTAAATGGCCATCTGTAACTTACATCTTGAGGGATAAAACGACTGCCATCTTCAAAGTTTAATTCGTCGGCAAGTCCTGCCATCCCTGAACTTAATGTTAGACTTGAGATTACGTGGCGAGCGATAACGTGTTCATCGTTGATAACCTCAATGTGTGTGTCGCTAATAGTGGCAACACACACTTGATAGTTACTCGATGCGATGGGGAAAAAATGTCCCTTTACATGCATGGTGAGCTCTTAAGTTAGAGAAAGGTCAATATCAAATACGTTTGCAGCTTCTTCAGCAAATGATGATTGCTGTTCTTGCGCGGTATCGATTAGGTTTAATGCACCAGGATAAATAGTGACGTTAGTTACATCAGCGAGCATTTTTGATGTACGTACTTTTGTCCATGGGTATGCAAGCCCTAAAGAAAATACAATAGCCAACATATTAGTTAATAGTAAAACAGCGAAAGGAATTGGTTTTAGCTCTGATTTAAATGTAGCAACGCCTTCAAAATGGCTGTTATCAAAAATGTGATTTCTAATAGCGGCGTGCCATACAGCAGAAACAATGGCAATCATTAGCACATAGGCAATCATCATAAAGATAGGAAGCATAACCATCGCTGCAGAGTTTTCTAAATTTTGTTGGTTTTCAATATCTACTAAGTTGAGGCCAAATAATCCTAAAATCCCCATAAATACCACCATGGTGATAGAGCTCACTACAAAGCAAATAAGCGCTGTTAGGTAATAGGTTTCGCCTTTAAGATTTACAGTAAGTGGTTTATCGCCATAACTAATATTGCTATGGATATAACTATCAATACGTTTTATAACGTAAGGCATTAATAAATAAAGCGTAAATATGCTTGCAATAGGTAAAAGTATAAAGTTAACAAAGGCTTCGCCATAACTGCCTTTAAAAGCAAAGCGAACATTACGATGGCGGGTCATACGCAGATTAAAACGTAAACCTTGGTTAATAATCCATGGCATTAAAAAGATAAAACCAAGAGCAATAAATAGGCCTAAAATAGGCATAAAGCTAATTGAGAATGTGTAAATAAAAAATACAACAACCGCTAAAATCCGACCTTTTAAAATTTGTATTGGTGTTGCTAGGTAGTCAAAACTATGGCCATCTATACGGGTGTGGCCGTAAAAATAGCGATGCGTACGTACTTTAGCCCACGCCGAATATATGCCAAGCGTAATAACGCTAAGTAATATATTTACAATCCAAATTCCAAAAAACTCACCACCTTTACCACTAAATTGCACTTTTCCGCTAAAAATTGGTTCAGCAGGTTCATTTATTGGTGGGGTTGTTTCAGATGGGGTAGGGTGTATTGATTCCATTAAATTATATCCATGTTGTTTTTTTGTTAATTTACCCATTTTTAGTGCAAAATTCAATGTTTATAATTATCCAACCCTTCTGCAAACAGCTATAAATAGGCGTTTTAAATATTGAGTTAAATACTCTAATACTTTTTTATAAATAAACCTCGCTGGTTTATTTATTTGGCTGGTAACTGGGGTCTTTAGCTTATTAATATGCGATTTAGCTACTATACATACTTAGTGCTGCTTAAATGTAATGGCATTAATTATGTATTAAGCACACCTACGTACAATTAAGCTAATTGATTTATATGCCAAAATAATAGATTGTAAGAGTAGTGCGGATGTAAATTTATTTAGGTTTTACAGCTTTTATCACCGCTTTAAATAACATTAGGATATTTATTATGTTCCAAGCAGTCGTGTTAGGGGGGTTAGAGTTTAGCCCGCTGATTGTTTACTTCCCAATAGCATTTATTTTAACGGCGTTGACTCGTTTTGCTTTGCATCGACTAGATTGGCATGACCGTATTTGGAAAGTGGCTTGGTTTGAGGTGTCACTATTTGTTTGTTACTTGGCACTCGCCGTCTATTTATACCAATCTGTTTAATTAATTGAGCTATTTTGAGGCAAGAAAACCGTGTCGATAACAAGGCAAAAATTTCGTTATTTAGTTGTTCTATATCAGAAATTTTTAACACAGTTAGCGTCAGGTTTAAGCCCTCAAATTACTCAAGTATTATTGCGGGTTGGTATTACTAAGTGGAAGATAAATTGAATGATTAAATATCTGCGTATTACTTTTACTATCTTGGTTGTTATAGCTGCGGTTTTTGCTGGGCGTTGGGTATGGACTGACTACATGCATACTCCTTGGACGCGTGATGGGCGTATTCGAGCCGATATTGTCACGGTTGCTCCAGACGTGTCGGGTTGGGTAACTGCTTTAAATATTAAAGATGGTCAAAACGTACAAAAAGGCGAAGTACTTTTTAATGTTGATAAAAAGCGTTATCAAGCAGCGCTTGATAAAAGTAAAGCAAACACAGAAAACGCATTGTATACATGGGAACTTGCTAAACATAAATACGAAAGACGTGTTGAGCTAAACACTCAACAGGCAATAAGTGAAGAAACTTTAGAATCAACACGTATCAATACTAAAATTGCTGAGGCAAATTATAACCTAGCCAAGACAGAGCAAACAATTGCGCAGTTAAATGTTGATAGAACTAAAATTGTTGCGCCTGCATCAGGGCAAATAATTAATTTAAATTTACGCCAAGGCAACTATGTAGCTCAAGGCACGCCTGTTTTTGCTATTGTTCAGTCAGATTCGTTTTATGTAACGGGTTACTTTGAAGAGAGTAAAATACCGCTTATTTATCCTGATCAAAAAGCTAAAATAGCGCTTCTAAGCGGTGGTAAGCAATTAACAGGGCATGTAGTGAGTGTAGGTAAAGCCATTGCAAATACGAATACACAAAGTAACGGACAACTTTTACCGCAAGTACAACAAACATTTAATTGGGTACGTTTATCACAGCGTATACCTGTTGATATTAAGTTAGATTCATTGCCCGAAAATACACAGCTTAGCGCAGGAATGACCGCCACTATACATCTCGCTACACGTTAAGGGGAATACAGTGGGCGTTGTATTACAAAATTTGTTTTTTCCAAAAAAACAGGCAATTATTTTTGCGACTAAGGGCGTTATAGCCATGGTGATGGCGCTCACTATTGCTATGTCGCTTAATCTTGAAAGGCCTTATTGGGCGTTAGTCTCGGCTATATTTTTGCAATTACGCCCGCAAAGCGGATTGGTTATTGAAAAAGCAATTTGCCAAATAATAGGCACCATAGTGGGCGGTTTATTTGGCATATTGCTTTTAACTCAGTTAATTCTCTATCCTTATTTAGCGCTCGGTGCACTGGCATTATGGTTGGGGGTGAACTCTGCGTTATCGGCAATGGTACGCCAAGCAAACTTTGTTTATGCGTTTGCTATGGCAGGTGTAACAGCCGCTATTATTGTACTTTTAGTCATGGTTACTCCGGCAATGGTGAGCAGCCAGAGTATATTTGATATTGCACAAGCGCGAGTAAGCGAAATAATAATAGGCTCTGTATGTGCTGGGCTTGTGAGTCATCTATTTTGGCCTGTAAAGGTTAAACATTTACTGCAAACACAAGCGCGGTCGGTTATAAATCAAACGTTACATTATTTAGTTATTGAGCTTGATTCTAAGGGCTCGCACGAAAACCGTCACCAGCAAATAGATGGCATTATGGCAACATTGGGATCGATAAACGAAGATTCCAGCGCAGTAAGGTACGAAGGACCAAAAGGTCCAGGGCGCTCGCGTGCTGCAAATCAGTTGTCGCAAAAAGTACTTTCTTTATTGGCCTTAATTCAAATAATTGGCCGCCTACAGCGAAACCACGAAGACCTTATTACACCTACTTTAGATAAATTAATAAGTAAACTTAAGCACGTATTTGCGCAAATTAAAGAGTCTGACGATTTTGATTACTGCGCTGAACAAGTTAAAACGCTGCGTAAAGAGCTAACCGACTATAGAGCAAATACGGTGTGTGATTCGCCATTTGAATCTCACATGCTCAATGTGAGCTTAGAAGTAGCAGCCGACTTAACAATTTTACTACGCGCATACAGAGCGTTAGAAGAGCGTGATAAAACATTATTAAATGCACCCAGTATGCTTACATATCGCGACCCATTAGCTGGCATAATTGTTGGATTTAGAACTGCTTTGGTGTTTTCTATCGGCGCATTTATTTGGATTAATACAGGCTCTTCTGCTGCATTATTAATTATGATTTTACCGGTCATATTTTCGATAATGTTGGCGAGAATACCGTTAGCTATTTTACAGGTGGTAATAAAGCGTTTATTGGTAGGCGTGGTGGTTGCTGCTATTGTAACTATTTTTTACGCACTCAATTTATTATCACAAAGTGGTGGGCAATTAGAAATATTGCTACTTGTATTAGCAGGGCCTTATTTTCTGGGTTTACTGCTGCTAGCTGATCAACAAACATTGCCATATGGCTTGGGGTTTTGTATCCCATTTACGATTTTGGTAAGACCCAGTACCGATATGAGCCTTGCGTTTTCAATCGATTACACACTTAGCTCTGCCATGGCAATTTTTGCGGGGGTGAGTATTTTATTTTGGATTTTTCAGTTATTCACAGGCCCGAGTGTGCAATTACTTGTTCATCGTGTTTTTAAGGCCACTTATAAAGATTTACTCGAAATAAATAACCATCCAACCCCAAGTATTTGGTATAACCGCCGCATGGCCGATAGGTTAATTCGCCTAACTAATTACGATCAAGGTTCACACTCACGCGTAATTACTGATCTTGCACTAACCGCTCTAAATTTAGGGCATGCGTCGGTTCGATTAAACTCAATTTGTGAAAATTTGGCTGGTAATACAAAGCTAAAGTATTTAAATGAGTGGCAGCGTACATTAGCCGATGCATTTATGTTGGCAACCAAGGGCAAATTTAATAATAAGTTTAAGCAAGCGTCAGATAATCTTTATGGAGAATTGGCTCAGACGGTTGACGATTCAAATCAATTAGAAGCAATAAAAGGCATGTTTATTCGCATTAATCTGACCTTTGAAAGAAGTGCGAGTAAGATAAATTAGCCCCATTCGCTGCTTTTCGAGTTCAGATGTTATAGCGAAATCTGTTATACTTGCTGGATAATTTTATGGGGCTGTTATGATTTCAAAAAACCAACTCAAACTTATTCGCCAACTTGGCCAAAAAAAGTACCGAAAGCAATATAATCAATACCTTGTACAGGGTGAGAAAAACGTACTTGAGTTATTAAACAGCCCATTAAATGTGGTTAATATTTTTGCTACAAACGAATTTATAAATGCGTACCAAGGTAAGTATCAGCACGCTAATTTTATTGAAGCTGATGAAGAAGTCCTCACCAAAGCCAGCACGCTAGTTAGCAATAATGCAGCCATTGCTATTGTTGATATGCCAAAGGCAGCTTTACCACAAGCAAGTGGCTTAATACTCGCACTTGATGGCGTATCAGACCCTGGTAATTTAGGCACAATAATAAGAGTGGCAGACTGGTACGGTATTAAACAAATAGTAACTAGCACCGACAGCGCAGACGCTTACAACCCAAAAACAATTAGCGCCACGATGGGCTCATTTGTAAGGGTATCGGTAAGCCAAATAGATTTACCTGATTACCTACAGTCTTTAAATTTACCTGTTTACGGTGCTTTTTTAGATGGGCAAAGCGTGCATAAAACCCAATTTACGGGCTCAGGCGTTTTACTAATGGGCAGTGAGTCGCATGGAATACGCGAGACATGTGCAAAATTAGTAACTAATAAAATCACCATCCCCGCTTTTGGTGGTGCAGAATCGCTTAATGTTGCAATGGCGACCGGTATTATTTTAGATAATTTTAAACGACAAGCTTAACAATTTAACTGTTAATGAGTTAAATTGTTTGTAATCAATAACAATAATAATCGGTAATAACAATAAGATGCGCTTAAGCACTATTAAATTAGCGGGCTTTAAATCCTTTGTAGAGCCCACTAAAATTCCATTTCCTGATCAAATGACGTGTGTTGTTGGCCCCAATGGCTGTGGCAAATCTAACGTTATTGATGCAGTACGATGGGTGCTAGGTGAAAGCTCTGCTAAAAACCTGCGTGGCGACGCCATGACCGACGTTATTTTTAATGGCTCAACTAATCGAAAAGCCATATCACAAGCCTCTGTAGAACTTGTTTTTGATAACGATAAAGGAAGTCCTTCAAACACATTTGCCGATCGAAACCAAATTGCTATTAAGCGTTTAGTAACGCGCGACGGACAGTCACTGTATTTTTTAAATGGCAGTAAATGCCGTAAGCGTGATATTACCGATATATTTTTAGGCACCGGTCTTGGTCCACGTAGTTACGCAATTATTGAGCAAGGGATGATCTCGCGCTTAATAGAAAGTAAACCACAAGAGCTGCGCGTATTTTTAGAAGAAGCCGCTGGCGTTTCTAAATACAAAGAGCGTCGCCGTGAAACACAAACTCGTATAAAGAGCACTCGCGAAAACCTTGAACGTTTGTTAGATGTGCGTAAAGAATTACAAAGCCAGCTCGATAAATTGGCTGTGCAGTCGGTTGATGCAAAAAAATACCGCGAATTAAAAGTACAAGAACGTACGCTAAAAGGCCAAATTGCCGTTTTAAAATGGCAAAAGTTACATCAGCAGCAACTTGAAAAAAGTGCCCAAATTAAAAAACTTAATGATCAAATTTTGTTTTTTAAAACCGCTAACTCAGGGCATGACGATGTACTTGCAAGCCTAGAGGGGCAAGTACAAGCCCAGCAAGATAAACTAAGCGATGCACAGCATCAGCAACATGTAATACACACCGAGCTTACTCGCGCTGAGCAACAACAAATCAATGTAAAGCAGCAAACCCAAACGCTTAAACAAAGTTTAATTAAATTACAGCAACGCCAAATTCAAAGTGCTGAGGTAAAATCGCAGCAGCAAATTGTGTGCGAGCAACTTAATGAAGCCCTGCAAGAGGCAAATGAAAACGCCTTAATATGTGAAGAGCAAGTTAGTGGGTTAACGCATGAACTTGAGGAATTATTAGCACTTAAGCAGTGCCACCATACTCATTGGCAAGCTTTGTGTGAGCAACAGCAACAGCTTAATAATAACGTGCAACTACATAGTAGTCACATTAAACAAACTCAGCAGCAAATAAGCCACGTTAACGAGCAAATTGATCAGTTAACTGTTCAGCTTAGTGAGCTACAAAGTAGTGATGTAGAGCAGCAGTTAATACAGCAAACACAGCAAACACAAACCTTAACTCAAGAACTTGCCGCTAAACAAACAGCACATACGAAGTGCACTGCTAAGCTTGAAGTGCAAAATGAGCTTGTTAATAACTCACAAAAACAATATTCGACGCTCACTCAAACAATAAACGAGTTAAAAGCCAGTATAACGGGGCTTAAAAGTACATTAGGGCTTGATGAGAAAAGTGAACGTACTAATGGTTTGTTTAATCAGCTAGGTGTTAAAGAAGGCTTTGAGCTTCTAATAGAGCAAGCACTTAAATCTTTAGAGCATTTAAATGTAAGTGAGCAGCAAGCTGATAACAGTGTGTGGCCAAATAGTGATAAAAGCATGCCAACAAATAGCTTAGCTACATATATAACAAGCGGTGTTTATCCAGAGCATTTAGCACGTATTGCTTATAGTGAAAGCGGTGATTTAGAAATACTAAAAGATAGTTTTTATACAGCCATTATGGATAAAAACGGTGCTTTATATGGTCGTAACTGGCATGTAAGTGCCGAATGTAATGCAGAAAACTCATTACTTTTAAAGCATAAGCAATTGCAAGATAAAGCTCAGCAGTTAAATAATGCCGAGGACGAGCTAAAACAAGTAACACACACTCGTGACGAACATACAGCTGAGCAAATAAAATTAATTAACGAACAAAGCGAGCTAAAAGAAACCATACATGAGCTTGCGCAAAATATAGCAGTAGCCAGTACGCGCAGCGATATGCTCAAACAGCAAGTAGCGCACTTTAAGTTACAACTAGAAAAGCTACAGCAACAAAAACAGCAATTAACCACTGCGCTTTTACAATTAAATACCGTGCTTGATGAGCAAGTAGCGCAATTTGAAGTGTTAAATGAGCAGCAACTCAACTTAGCGGATGAAGTAGACGCTGCAAATAGTTTGCGCTCACAAAGTGATAAAAGTTATAGCGAAGCATTAAGCATGCTTGAGCAATATAAAACACAAGCGCATAAGGCAACGCTCTCAGAGCAAAAGGCACGCAGTGAATGGCAGTTAAGCCAAACCAAATTGAGCCATGCAGAGCAAGAGCACGTTAGTGCATCTGAAGGTGCGCAAGAACTACTTAGTGAAATAGAAGAGCTGCTAATACCAGAGCAAGAACTTAGCGATAAAATTACGCAGCTCTTAGCACAGCATCAAAAAGGTGAGCAGGCATTAGTATTGCTACAAAAAGAATTAGCTCAGGCGAAAGAGAGCTTAAACACTAAGCAAATAAGCCTTAAAAATTCACAAGGTGAGCTGGTGGGCTTGCAAGAGCAGCACCAAAAGCTAACAATTGAAGAACAAAGTTTAGTAATAAAAGCGCAAGTTGCGCTTGAGCCATTAGAAGAATTAAAACAAAGCTTAAAAGCAATACTTGATGAATTACCAGATTCATTAAATTTAAGTGCAGCACAAAATCAGTTAACAGGATTTACTAATCAGTTAGATAAATTAGGTGCAGTAAACTTGGCGGCAATAGGAGAGTTTGATTTAGCCAAGGCACGTAGTGATTATCTTGATAATCAATTAGATGATTTAACAAAAGCGTTAAGTACCCTTGAAGGTGCAATTCGTAAAATTGATAGTGAGACCAAAACACGCTTTAAAGCGACGTTCGATCAAGTTAACGAAGACTTTGCTGAGCTATTTCCTAAAGTTTTTGGTGGTGGGAGCGCGTATTTAGAATTAACCAGTGACGATTTACTCGAAAGTGGTGTTAGTATAATGGCACGACCACCGGGTAAGAAAAATTCAACAATTCATTTGTTAAGTGGTGGAGAAAAAGCGCTGACCGCATTATCATTAGTGTTTTCTATATTCAGGCTCAATCCAGCTCCTTTCTGTATGCTGGACGAAGTAGATGCACCACTAGATGATGCCAACGTTGTGCGTTTTTGCCGTTTGGTTGAAGAAATGTCACAATCAGTGCAGTTTATTTATATTAGTCATAATAAAATTGCGATGGAAATGGCAGGTAGATTAACAGGTGTTACTATGGCAGAACCTGGCGTATCGCGTATGGTTGCTGTAGATATAGAGCAAGCTGTGCAACTTGCACACGCATAAATTTTTATAACAAGTGTATTAGTTTTTCATTAATATACAGGTTTTAGGCATATCAAATAATAAAAGGTGAGGGGATGGCCGAACAATTAAGATGGGTTTTAATCGTTATCAGTGTAATTGTCATTGGTGGTTTATTAATACATGGATTGTGGTCAGTTAGAAAAAAAGACCGCCCAGAAGTATCGGATAATGAACGGGTTGAGCCATTACAACAAAGCACACCAGCTTCATCTAAACCGTTTCGTACTGAAGCTGAGCCAAAAGAGCCAATGCAAGACGAACGTGATGAGCCACAATTTGGCGAGCTTAACTTTGATGCAAATGAGCCGCAAATTGATACAAGCGTGCCAGAAACACCGATTGAAGATGACTTAGAAATAGTTGATGATCTTGAAACAAAAGATCAAAGTGCTGAAGAAACGCCTGCTCAAATGTCTGACTTTGTTATTGTGCATATTCAAATGCCAGAAGAGCTTAGTATGCAGGGCAGTAAACTATTACCAGCAGTTAATACTTTAGGTTTTAAATATTCTGAGGAAGGCTTTTTTAATCGCCACTTAGATCCGGCTGGCCAAGGTCCTGTTTTGTTTAGATTAGTAAATATGTACAACCCAGGTACGTTTGATATTGATAATATGGAACAATTTAGTACCGCTGGGGTAAGCTTATTTATGACGTTACCGTGCGACGGCGATGGTCTAGCGGCATTTAATATGTTGCACAGCGCAGCTAAAAAGTTAGCGGATGAATTTGGTGCACAAATTTTAGATGCTGAGCGAAATGAAATGACAGTAGAGCGCATCAGGCAATATGTTGAACAGGTTCGTTCTTTTTCAGCGTAAATAACGCATACATTATATTTTTATAAGCCACTGGACGGTGAATCGTCAAAGTGGCTTTTTTTATGTTTATTGAGGTTTAAATGTCTAGCAGCATTAGTGAGCAAGTTAATCATCTTCGTACTACATTAGAGCAACACAACTATAATTATTATGTGCTCGACACCCCCAGTATTCCTGATTCTGAATACGATAGGTTATTACGCGAATTAAGCGCACTAGAGATGCAGCACCCTGAATTTTTAACCG
This sequence comes from Pseudoalteromonas sp. SR43-5, assembly GCF_014163835.1. Classification (NCBI taxonomy): domain Bacteria; kingdom Pseudomonadati; phylum Pseudomonadota; class Gammaproteobacteria; order Alteromonadales; family Pseudoalteromonadaceae; genus Pseudoalteromonas; species Pseudoalteromonas sp. SR43-5. The sequence continues at coordinate 34,869 of NZ_JACJEA010000008.1, read as the reverse complement.
CCGACTCTCCGACACAAAAAGTAGGCGGTGCCGCACTGAGTAAATTTGAGCAAGTAGCGCACCAAGTACCCATGTTATCGCTTGATAACGCGTTTAGTGAAGAAGAATTCACTGCGTTTAATCGTCGTATAAAAGAGCGCTTAATGAGTACTGATGAGCTTACTTTTTGTTGTGAGCCAAAACTTGATGGATTAGCCGTATCAATTATTTATCGTGATGGTGTGCTTGTACAAGCGGCTACGCGGGGTGATGGCTTTACCGGTGAAAACATTACTCAAAATGTTAAAACCATTCGTAATGTACCGCTTAAGTTACGTGGTGATTACCCAAAAGAGCTTGAAGTGCGCGGCGAAGTATTTATGGACAGCGCTGGCTTTGATAAATTAAATACTGAAGCGCAAAAACGCGGTGAAAAAGTATTTGTTAACCCGCGTAATGCAGCCGCGGGGAGTTTGCGTCAACTCGACTCTAAAATTACCGCTAAACGCCCACTCATGTTTTATGCGTACAGCACCGGGCTTGTTGCTGATGGCAGCATTCCTGAGGATCACTATCAGCAATTAGAAAAGCTGACTGATTGGGGGCTACCTTTGTGCCCAGAAACAAAATTAGTTGAAGGTCCAAAAGCCGCGCTCGATTACTACAGCGATATTTTAACGCGCCGTGGTGAGCTTAAATATGAAATTGATGGCGTAGTAATAAAAATAAACCAAAAGGCCTTACAAGAGCGTTTAGGCTTTGTGGCGCGTGCTCCTCGTTGGGCTATTGCGTATAAATTTCCCGCGCAAGAGGAAATAACCCAACTACTTGATGTTGATTTTCAAGTCGGTCGTACTGGCGCCATTACACCTGTTGCACGTTTGAAGCCTGTTTTTGTGGGTGGCGTTACCGTATCAAATGCAACGCTTCATAACAGTGATGAAGTTGCACGTTTAGGCGTAAAAGTAGGCGATACAGTTATTATTCGCCGCGCAGGAGATGTAATCCCACAAATAACGCAAGTTGTACTTGAGCGCCGCCCTGATGATGCCAGCGATATCGAATTTCCAGTAACTTGTCCTATTTGTGACTCTCATGTTGAAAAGGTTGAAGGCGAAGCTGTCGCTCGTTGTACGGGGGGGCTTGTATGTCCTGCACAACGCAAACAAGCAATTAAACACTTTGCGTCACGCAAAGCGCTGGATATAGACGGCCTTGGCGATAAAATTGTTGATCAGCTGGTAGACAGAGAGCTTATAAAAACACCCGCTGATTTGTTTATTTTAAAACAAGGACATTTTGAGTCACTTGAACGCATGGGACCTAAGTCAGCCAAAAATTTAGTAACAGCCCTTGAAGAGGCGAAAGGCACTACGCTTGCTAAGTTTTTATATTCATTAGGTATTCGCGAAGCAGGTGAGGCAACAGCACAAAATTTAGCTAATCACTTCCTTACCCTTGAAAATATAATAAATGCCAGCATTGATAGTTTAACGCAGGTAAGTGATGTAGGCGAAATAGTTGCAACGCATGTTCGTGGCTTTTTTGATGAAGAGCATAATTTAGCAGTTGTTAATGCGCTTATAGAGCAAGGCGTAAACTGGCCAGCGTTGAGTGCGCCTTCTGAGGAAGAGCAACCACTCGCAGGACTTACATATGTACTTACCGGCACGCTTAATACACTTAACCGCAATGATGCAAAAGCACGCTTACAGCAGCTAGGTGCTAAAGTATCTGGTAGCGTATCAGCGAAAACTGATGCGTTAGTCGCGGGTGAAAAAGCGGGTTCAAAACTGACTAAAGCCCAAGATTTAGGTATCGACATACTCACGGAAGATGAATTAATTGAGCTGCTTAAAAAGCATAATGGCTAGGAAAGCGACAATGAGCCGATATGGGCCAGAATACTGGGATAAGTACGGAAGTTACCGTACACCTATAGCATTTCATTTAAGTTTGCTGGTGCTTTTACGTGGCTATTTTATTTGGGTGATTGCGGCTTTAAGCCGCAGGCCTGAACTTGATTTAATGTCGTTATTTTTTAAAAATAAAAATGATTTTTTTATTGCAATAGCAATTGGAAGTATCGCAATAATACCGACTATTTTATTTTGTTTACGCAGACCACGAGATTCACACAGTGCGAGCGATAAGTTAGCAAAAATATGGCGGCATATGCGCTGGCCCCTTATTGTATGTGCTGTTGTTGATTTAACATGGTTAAGTATTCAAGCCGCGCATAGCCATTATCGATTTTCATCATTTTTAGCAGTACAAATGATGATTGTTTTATGGGTATTGTGGTATTTGGTGAAAAGCCGTTATTTAACCGTTTTTTTTAATGATTGGCCTGAGCCGACAGAAAAAGCATCAGAAGAAAAAAAGCGACTTAAAAGGGATTAGTTGTGGACGCTGTAAATAAAAAAATAGCGATAGCTATATCGTTAATAGGCTTAGTGCTTATTATTTTAATGATTAGCACTGAGCTTTTAGAGTCTATGTGGTTTAAAGCGCTATTTGGGTTGTGGGTATTTGTTTTTTGCTCAAGCGTTTATAGGCTAACGCCCTTATTTAAATCAAGAAATAGGCTAGAGGATTTTATTCAGCGAGATGCCCAACATTTACTACTTTTTAGTTTGATGGGATTTTTTGATAAAAAGCATGGTCCAAATTGGTTAGTTATTGAGAGTATTGAACGCATAACAACAAAGGATGATGAGCTAATTATTTACAGTAATAACGAGCGCCAAATGAGTGTTAGTTTACCTGTAAAAAAAGCAGAGCTAGATAGTTTTATTAAACGAATACTTACCGACTCAGAAAAACAAAATATTACCTTTAGCTGAGGAGATTACCTTTAAAATTGAACGAGTTTTAGTTTTAAACGCTCAACACTCTTTAGCTGATCTTTAGTGTATTAAATAACGTAATAATTAACCGTACTTCTTATAAATTTATTAAGTACGGTTAATCAACTATTCAATGAGGCTATTATGTTGAAGTGGAATGATGTTATTAACTTTGCCACCAACGGCAATCCTACCCCAAGTAAAAAAGTAGTCAAAACTGACGAGCAGTGGCGGATGCAACTATCAGAAGATGAATATTACGTAACACGTAAGAAAGGAACAGAGCGCCCAGATAGCTCGGGTAGTTGTACATTACTCGAACCTGGCAAGTATGTGTGTATTTGCTGTGATAACCTATTGTTTGATGCCGATGAAAAGTTTGATAGTGGCACTGGTTGGCCGTCATTTACGCAACCTGCGACAATTGAAGCGATTGGTTATGTAAACGATACAAGTCATGGTATGGAGCGCATAGAGGTGGTTTGTAATGTGTGCGATTCGCACTTAGGCCATATTTTTCCAGATGGCCCATTACCAACAGGTTTACGTTATTGCGTTAATGCCGCAGCAATGAAAAAGATCTAATATTTTATTTACTAGCGCTTTGAATATCTAAATTCATTTCTTTTGCTATATGTAAAATCTTATCTAAACGCTGCGTCTGATCTGCTTGTAATTTAGTTTTATCAAGAAGGGCGTAGCATCTTCTAGCAAGATCCATATTAAATGAGCTGCCAGATTGCTTGGTTGAATCAAATAGGCACTGTAATAAATTAAGTGCAATACTCTGATTGCGAGGCATTACTCTAAATGCTTGCGTAAAAGCTTCCAGCGCAGTATTTAACTGCCCTTTATTAAATTGATTAACGGCATGGTTATTAAGCTCTTTTGGACCCATTTTAATATCGCGTCGCTCACTTTGTTGCTGCTGAATATAACGCAAGTAAGTTGTGTCGCTAACTGCAGGGTGTCTTTCACAGTGGCTAATTATTTGTGTGAATAAGGTTTGCGCCTTCTGATGAAACCCCAGTTCATGAAATGCTTTTGCTTTATCAAGTGCTCCATCAACCGATCGGATATGAGTATCGTCGTCATCAAGCTGCTCAATTAGCTTTTTCGCTTTTTGATGCTCGTCTTTTAAGTAATGAAGTCGTGCATTAAGTACATCAATTTGAGCTTGATTTGCATTATTAGGAAACTGTTTTTTTAAATCATTAATGTACTGATTTGTTTGTCTAGAAATTCGTTGAATTTGATCAGTTTGATCAGTCGTTAACGCAAAGTCGATACCGGCACGTGCTGCATTTAAATATACATCGGGGTGGTCGTGTATTGAGTGCTTTGCAAAGGTGGCTATATCTTTTTGAGTTAAATAGCTTTTTTCGTAGTCGTGATTAATTAGCGACACATTACTTAACGATTTTTGGCGTGTGATGTTTCGCGGTGCAATGTCTGCTGCTTGACTTAAAAAGCTTTGTGCTAGTTCAAACTGATTTAGCTTTATTTCTAATCTGCCCAACAAATCAAGGGCTACTAAACGAGTTTCTTGGCGCTCTAACATTGTCTTGAGCATTCGCTGCGCCAAAATATGTTCGTTATTCGCTATAAGTGCCTCTACTAAACCTACTTTTGCCCAAGCAAATTTTTGAATATCGAGAACAGACTTAAAAAAGTCTTTTGCATCTTGAGCACGCTTTAAGCGAAGTAGGGCATCGCCTTTTAAGCGAAGTAGGATAGGACTGTAATTATTATTTTTTTTATCCAGAGCGGTATCAATAAATTTAATAGCTTTTGAATCGTTACCATCATCAATTAATGAATACACTGTTTGTAAGTCGTGTTTACGCTTTAAGATTCGTTCAATGCGTGTTTTAAGCTCTTGTACTGTAAAAGGCTTAACTAAAAAGTCATCTGGCTGCAGCTCAAGAACACTATGAACGAGTGAGCCACTTGTTTCTGCTGAGATAAAAATAAAGCCAGTCGAACTTTTTATGAGCTGCTTTACACGTAGCTCTTCATAAAGCTGGTAGCCATCTTGGTGTTTGTTTAAGTTGAATGAGCAAACTATTAGATCAAATTCTTCACTTAAACACTGCTCTTTTGCAGAGTTTGCATGATCAGCAAAGCGCAACTGCCGAAAGCCAAGCCTTTCTAACGATTGTTTCATATAGCTTTGAGCAAGTGGCTGCTCCTCTACTATAAGTATTTTGGCTTTTGAATAGATCTTAGTTGGCATTGGCTTAAGTGTAATTGTATTTAACACAGACTATAATCAACAGTTTAACTCCTTACAAGGGAATTTAAATGATAGCTGTATTTATTAGGTACTTAACTTTGTCTAATACGTTTATCTAACTTCGAAAGTACTGAGCCGAATAGCATAATTAAAAACTAAATAAGTAAAATGGAAACGCTATATTTGATGAGTGCTTTGATATGGTAATTTAGATTTTAATAAAAATATGAAATATATTTAAGGTAAAAATAGGAGTTAAACGTATTTAATATGGGAAAAAGTTATTACTAGAGAAATTGTTTAATGGTATTTATATGTGGTGGGTGATTACTTGGCTTGATACCAGTGACCCTCGCCATTATTTGTAAAGGGTGATGATGCTCTTTTTCTTACGACTAAGTTAATTACATACGATTTTTATATTGAGTTTTTATAAAGTTCTTAAATATATTTAATATGAAAAGAAAGAGTTATTACTAGAGAAGTTATCTGATGGTATTTATATGTGGTGGGTGATACTGGACTTGAACCAGTGACCCTCGCCTTGTAAGGGCGATGCTCTCCCAACTGAGCTAATCACCCACATATAATAGGTATGCCTGTTATTTAATTCTTTATTATCAATTAACCGCTTGATGTAATTTGGTGGGTGATACTGGACTTGAACCAGTGACCCTCGCCTTGTAAGGGCGATGCTCTCCCAACTGAGCTAATCACCCAAATTACATTTTAATATGCACCATTCTAGGAATGGTGGGTCGTACTGGACTTGAACCAGTGACCCTCGCCTTGTAAGGGCGATGCTCTCCCAACTGAGCTAACGACCCATATTAAATTTTAAAACGCGACTATTGATATAATAATAGGTTTATATGTGGTGGGTGATACTGGACTTGAACCAGTGACCCTCGCCTTGTAAGGGCGATGCTCTCCCAACTGAGCTAATCACCCACATATAAATTAAAACGCTACTATTAAAATAAATAGTACTGGACTTTAACCAGTGAACCTCGCCGTTACTTGTAAATAGCGGTGATGCTCTCTTTTTTCTAACTGAGCTAACGACCCATTTAGATTTTTTTGTAATATGCACCATTTAAAAAATGGTGGGTCGTACTGGACTTGAACCAGTGACCCTCGCCTTGTAAGGGCGATGCTCTCCCAACTGAGCTAACGACCCATATTACAATTTTAAAACACGACTATTAATATAGTAATAGGTTTTATATGTGGTGGGTGATACTGGACTTGAACCAGTGACCCTCGCCTTGTAAGGGCGATGCTCTCCCAACTGAGCTAATCACCCACATATAATTTAAAACGCTACTATTAAATAAATAGTACTGGACTTTAACCAGTGAACTTTGCCGTTACTTGTTAGTAGCGGTAATGCTCTCTATTTTCTAACTGAGCTTATGACCCATATAGAATTTAGATGTGAACACTTTAACTAAAAAGTGGTGGGTGATACTGGACTTGAACCAGTGACCCTCGCCTTGTAAGGGCGATGCTCTCCCAACTGAGCTAATCACCCACATCTAAACAACATTGCATTGCTGCGTTGTTGTGGGGCGCTATTATAGATAGAGTTGGAAATGTGTCAACACTTGAATGATAAAAATGTGCTGAATGAAGGTTTTATAAACAATAGGATATGGTTGAAGTCTATTTTATCATCAAATTTGATATTGCAGTTCAATTAAGCACCTAAAAGTGAGTAGGGAATTGTATTTTATTAACCTTAAATTTAGTTTTACGATACTCATTGTTTTTTTACTGGAGTCGTTTTTATGATTATGAGCAAGATCAATTAATATTAGGGCGAGTTATTTAGTGAATAGAGTGGTCCTTTAAAAATGAATTTAATCTAAACTTCCCAAAATAAATGCTATTTCAGCATTCTAAACTCTATTTATGTACTTACTTTATTTTTATAAGCCAACCTAGCCATCTCGTAAATACGTATTCCTCGCTACTAGCTTCGGGTTAAGACTAAATAGATCACATATAACTAGGGCGTGTTGACCTTTGTGGATTCAAATTTGTTCAATCTAGGGACGATTAAATCGCGGCGCGAGGTTTGTAACCTAGTGGGCCAAGTAAAAGCGGAGCAAAGCTTCCGCTTCACCCACCAAAGATCAACGCGCCTTGAAGTTTTATACATAGAATTACGAAGCAACAGTGCTCTTTTAAAAATGCTCTTCAAACAATAATCGAATTTTTTAGTACGAGTTACGCTGGTTATTAAGCAAGTAAAAGCTGCGGGTACTCTCAAACCCACATTTAAGTTTTGGTTATTATAAGCAATTGTAACTTTTAAAAGATTAAGGCGATTGGCGGGGCCTTAATTGGTAGTTTTTAGATAAGTTTAATTTGCATATAAATGTATACCTTTGCTTTGATGCAATTTTGTTTCATTAAATGGGGGAGTGGGGGCTATTGAGTATTCGCTGCAATATAGTGATGTTATTATAAGCAGTAGGGCTAGAATCTTATTCAAATTGTATTTTTTAGCACGCTTGATAGCCAGTTTGTTGAAAATTAAACCATTTAAATAAAGCTAGGTAAAAAACTGTTGACTTTATTTTGGGTGGTGCATAGAATGCGCCCCGCACTAAGCGATACACGATGTGTTTATCACGGTGGGTATTGATTAAGTTGGGGCCATAGCTCAGCTGGGAGAGCGCTTCGCTGGCAGTGAAGAGGTCTGCGGTTCGATCCCGCATGGCTCCACCAAAAATTAGTGTTTTGTCCTAGGGTAGCAGTTTTCTGTGTCCCCATCGTCTAGAGGCCTAGGACACCGCCCTTTCACGGCGGTAACAGGGGTTCGAATCCCCTTGGGGACGCCACTTAACTTTTGTTAGTTAAAGGCGGTTTTACCGAGAAAATAGCGTCACAATTAAAGCTCGAGTCTTTACTTGTATTAAACGCAATTACCTTAAAGCTCATGATGTGAGTTAAACTTATCAACTGTCCTAGTGACACATTTATGTGTCCCCATCGTCTAGAGGCCTAGGACACCGCCCTTTCACGGCGGTAACAGGGGTTCGAATCCCCTTGGGGACGCCACTTACTTATTTTAATAGGGAAGTGCAGTGTTATTAAGAAAGCTCGCCTGAAACGAGTCTAAAAATTCAGTTGTCCTAGTGACACATTTATGTGTCCCCATCGTCTAGAGGCCTAGGACACCGCCCTTTCACGGCGGTAACAGG
>NZ_JACJEA010000008.1:0-26493 GCF_014163835.1 Pseudoalteromonas sp. SR43-5 | reverse complement strand
AAAATTCAGTTGTCCTAGTGACACATTTATGTGTCCCCATCGTCTAGAGGCCTAGGACACCGCCCTTTCACGGCGGTAACAGGGGTTCGAATCCCCTTGGGGACGCCACTTACTATTTTAAGTATCGTGTAAAGCAGTGTGACACCGCACTCTCTATGCACGACGTTATCAAGAGTACTAATCTCTTGGGGACGCCACTTACTTATTTTTAATAGGGAAGTGCAGTGTTATTAGAATAAAACCACAAATTAATACTCTCATTTTATACTTCATTTTTATATCAATCTATTTACACTTTGTTACAAAACCAAACCCATAATCACTCCATATTCCTTGTTGTACTTTTAATTAGTCTTTAAACTCATTGAGTTAATTTAAATATGGACTAAAAAATGAAACTCACAAAAATTGCACTTGCTGTTTTACTTGCATCAGGGTTGGCTGCATGTAATAGCTCAACTCAAGCTGTTGATAAAAATATTGTTACAGAAACATCAATTCCTGGCGTTACACTTATTGAATCAGTGAAATCTAATGCAGGTGAAATCAACATACCGTATAAAAAATATAAACTAGATAACGGTTTAACTGTAATTGTGCATGAGGATCATTCAGATCCCTTAGTACACGTTGATGTAACATACCACGTTGGTTCTGCTCGCGAAGAGTTGGGTAAGTCAGGCTTTGCTCACTTTTTTGAGCATATGATGTTTCAAGGATCAGAGAATGTTGCTGATGAGGAACATTTTAAAATAATATCTGAAGCAGGCGGTACTTTAAATGGTACTACTAACTCTGATAGAACAAATTATTTTGAAACAGTACCTGTAAATCAATTAGAAAAGATGTTGTGGCTAGAAGCTGACCGAATGGGCTTTTTACTCGATGCTGTAACCCAAGAAAAATTTGAAGTACAACGCGAAACAGTAAAAAATGAGCGCGGCCAACGTGTTGATAATCGCCCTTATGGTCGTTTAGGTGAACGTGTTGCTCAAGCGATGTATCCAGACGGCCATCCATATTCATGGCCTGTAATTGGTTTTATGGACGATTTAAATCGCGTAAATGTAAATGATTTAAAAGCATTCTTTTTAAAATGGTACGGACCAAATAATGCAACGCTTACCATTGGTGGTGACATCAACGCTAATGAAATACTGCCATTAGTTACTAAATACTTTGCACCAATCCCAAAAGGTCCTGAAATACCTAAAGTTGAAAAAACAGCTGTAATACTAGATGCTGATAGATATATTTCAATGGAAGATAAGGTTCACTTACCTTTATTAAGTATCAGTTTCCCAACGACTTATGCTCGCTCTGAAGATGAAGCACCTCTTGATATACTTGCTGAAATATTAGGTGGAGGTAATAATTCACTACTATACAAAAACCTAGTTAAAACTCAACTTGCTGTTCAAGCAAGTGCAAATCATCCATGCCAAGAGTTAGCGTGTTCAATTAGTCTTTATGCTTTACCAAATCCTACAGCAGGGAAAACGTTAGCTGATATGGAAAAAATCATTCGTGATTCATTTGTTGAATTTGAAGAGCGTGGCGTTACACAAGATGATTTAGATAAAGTAAAAGCTAAAATAGAGTCAGGTGCAATTTTTGGTCTGCAAAGCGTATCAGGAAAAGTCTCTCAACTAGCCGCATCTGAAACGTTTACAGGTAACCCAAACTCAGCTAAAGATGAGATTGCACGTTATAACAAAGTTACAAAAGCTGATGTTATGCGTGTTTTTAATCAATATATCAAAGGTAAATCTGCCGTTATTATGAGTGTTGTGCCAGAAGGTCAAACTCAACTTATAGCTGCCCCAGATAACTTTACGCCTAAAGCGCATGATTTTGGAGGTCCATCTACAACTTCAGCTGATGATTTAGTAGCACGAAGAGCTGTTGATACATTTGATCGAAGTATTCACCCTGTAGCCGGCGCAAATCCTGCTGTTGATGTTCCTTCTCTTTGGCAAACTAAGACCGAAAACGGTATTAAAATATTAGGTACGCAAAGTACAGAAACGCCAACCACCGCTATTTTCATTAAAGTTCCGGGTGGCTTGTATAATGAGCAAGCTAGTAAAGTGGGTTTATCGTCAATGACTGCATCGTTAATGAGCGAGTCAACGCAAAACTACACTACAGAGCAAATGAGTAACGCGCTTGAAAAACTGGGTAGCCAGGTAAGTATCTACTCAGACAAAACACATACAAATGTGTATGTTTCTAGCTTAACTAAAAATGTAGATGCAACGCTAAAGCTTGTTGAAGAGAAATTATTTAAACCAGCATTTAATGCCGATGACTTTGAGCGTAATAAAAAGCAAATCATTCAAAATATTCAACATTCAATGAAGGATGCAGGGTATTTAGCATCTAATACATACAGCAAATTACTATATGGCGACAATATAGCTGCACTTCCAAGTACTGGAACGCTTAATAGTATTGAGGCTATTACATTAGATGACGTTAAAGCTTTTTATAACGCAAACTTTAAACCACAAGGCGCGCAAGTCATTATTGTTTCTGATTTAAAAGAGTCAACAATTGAGCCAAAGGTTAAAGCTACACTTGCAAACTGGCAAGGTAAATCGAGCCCAGTTACTGTTGATTTCAGCGAACCTAAAGTCGAAACTAATGTCATTTATCTTGTAGATAAACCAGATGCCCCTCAATCAGAAATTCGTATTGGTAAACGCGATATGGTTGAAGACATTACTGGTGAGTTTTTTAAAGCTAACTTAATGAACTTTGCATTTGGTGGCACGTTTAACAGCCGTATCAATCTAAATTTACGAGAAGATAAAGGCTACACTTACGGTGCTCGCTCTCGTTTTTGGGGTGATAAAACATCAGGCGGCTTTACAGCTTCTGCAGCGGTGAGAGCCGACTCTACTGCAGCGTCTATTACAGAGTTTACTAATGAGCTTAATAACTATGCTCAAAACGGTGTCACGGATGAAGAGCTTATGTTTATGCGTAAAGCTATCAATCAAAAAGATGCGCTTAAATACGAAACGCCTAATGCAAAACTTGGCTTTTTAGCACAAATATTAGAGTTCGATTTAAAACCTAGCTTTGTAAAAGAAAGAAATGAGATTGTTAGCAATATTAGCAAAGAAGAAGTTAACGCCTTAGCTAAAAAACACTTAAACACTAAAGATATGATTTATTTAGTAGTGGGTGATGCTAAAACACTTCGCCCAGAGCTTGAAAAATTAGGCATGAAGGTTGTTGATTACAGCCTTTAATATTTAAATAAATAATTAGAATTACAAAGCAGCTTTTTTAGCTGCTTTTTTTTGCCTGATTTTAGAGTGTTGATCTTTTTGAAAGTAGATTACAGGGAGCAACTACAGCCTCTTTCTTTAGATATAAAATATAGTTTTATAGTTGAAGCCTTCAAATAACACCCCATTCCTAGCTTTATTATTCAGTACTTATAAAGATTCAATTTGGTAGCATAAATTTAAACATCCAACTTTATTAGGAGGATTTATGGCAAGTGGATGGGCACGAGACGGTGCAATTCAAGATCAAATTGATGCAAGTGTTAACGATGCCGTACAGTATGCAAGAAGCAATTTAATATCTGGTGCAAGTGCTGAGCTATGTGACGAGTGCGATGAAAAAATCCCACAAGCACGAAGGCTCGCGCTACCAGGAGTTCGCTACTGTGTTGCATGTCAAGCTGCAATAGAAGGTAATGGTGCTAGCGCTAAATCGTTCAATAGGCGTGGTAGTAAAGATAGTCAGTTACGTTAAAAAAAGGTGCTGCAAAGCACCTTTTATTTAATACCAATCTGCATAACCATTTGAACAATATATAAAATTAAACCCCTCCATACTTATACCAACCAACATAAATCTTTGATCAATTTAACGAATTAAATTGCACTATTACGTCGATAAAAATTTTTTATTTAGAACAACTAGATACAAAAATTTTGCCTAGTTCTAGCGTAATTTTTTTAACGTTAAATAGACCCCATATATAAGCAGATTGGCATTAAGCAAATTGTTATAACTTGAATTAGTTGTTAAGTAATTTAAAATTTACTCATGTCTTCTTTTTTCTGAATTAACTCAATTGCATAGCCATCTGGGTCTTTTACAAAAGCAATTTCAGTAGTACCGCCTTTTACAGGCCCTGGTTCACGGCTTACATTGCCACCAGCAGCTTTAATATCTGCACATGCTTTGTAAATATCATCAAACTCAATAGCAATATGACCATATCCATTACCTAGGTCGTAGCTATCCTCGTCCCAGTTATAAGTTAGCTCTAATACTGTGTTATCTGCTTCGTCGCCATATCCAACAAAGGCAAGAGTGTATCTGTATTCACTGTTATCAGCTCTGCGTAATTCTTTCATACCTAATATTTCAGTATAAAAAGCAATTGATTTATCCAAATCGGCTACACGAAGCATAGTATGTAATAAACGCATTTTTAGTTCCTTTAGTTATTTATTCAAAGTTAAGAGTATTTTTAACTAAGCGCTATTATCAAGCGCGTTTTAGGGGGGTTATATGTATTAGCCATATATGTAGGCATTACATATAAATCACAACCTTAATATGAGAGTGGGCTTAAAACAGTTTGAGTTCGACCTTTATAAATTACCAATTAATGAATCATTTTATTAAATTTTGGATGTTTAAATAACCAGTACTCAATTATTGGTCAACCTATTAGTATAAAAAAAGTTACTGATTGTTCAACAAAAGTTAACCTTTGCTTAATTGTGCTGTTGATATATAACCATTTGTTTTAATAGGATATTAAATTAATTTTTGTGTGATTTTTAAAAATGTGGCGTTTGCTTGGTTAACTTATTGGTTGACAAAAAAGTCGTATGGTAATACAGTTTTTGCATACCAATTGGTAAGTTGCTTGGTTTGAGTGAGTACAATGTATTGGTAATTAATCAGAGTTACGTTTTGCACAGGTTAATTTATAAATAACTCAAGCTTAAAGTTACTCTACAAATTGAAACAAAAGACACAGCGTATTTATAGAGTAAATTTTACTTGTTCTTATAAAAGTATGCGCCACATATTTAGGAGTTATTCATGTCAAAACCAGTCATCGGTTTCATCGGCTTAGGCTTAATGGGCGGCAACATGGCCGAAAATTTACAAAACAAAGGCTATGAGCTAATTGTTATGGACCTTAGCAAAGATGCGGTTGCAGCATGTGTTGCTAGAGGCGCAAAAACAGCAAGCACTGCAAAAGAGCTAGCTGAAGGTTCAGATATTGTTATGTTTTGTCTTACAACGTCTGCCGTTGTAGAAAAAATTGTTTACGCAGAAGACGGTATCCTAGCGGGTATTAAAGAAGGTGCAGTATTAGTTGATTTTGGTACTTCTATCCCATCATCTACTAAAAAAATTGGTGCTGATTTAGCAGCTAAAGGCGCAGGCATGATCGACGCGCCACTAGGTCGTACACCAGCACATGCTAAAGACGGCCTTTTAAACATTATGGCTGCAGGCGATATTGATACATTCAATAAAGTTAAACCAGTACTTGAAGATCAAGGTGAAAACGTTTTCCATCTTGGCGAGCTAGGTGCAGGTCATACAACTAAGCTTATCAACAACTTCATGGGCATGACGACAGTATGTGCTATGTCACAAGCATTTGCAGTGGCAGAACTTGCTGGTGTTGACCGTCAACAACTTTTCGACATTATGTCGACTGGCCCATCTAACTCACCATTTATGCAATTTTGTAAAAACTATGCAGTTGATAATGTTAGCGACCTTGGTTTCTCGATTGCTAATGCAAACAAAGATTTAGGCTACTTCCTACAAATGGTAGAAGACCTAGGTACTGAATCAAAAATCGCTGAAGGTTCATCAGCTAACCTACAAGCAGCGTTTGACGCTGGTATGGGTCAAGGTAACGTTCCTGAAATTTTTGATTACTTCAAAAAGTTAGAAAAGTAATACTTCTCGACCTTATTGAGCGCTTTGAGCTTTAACTTAAAGCGCTTTAACACACATGACACCAATTGACTAAAGTCTTTGTGCAATGTCAGCTTTTTTTAATTCTGATGAAGCACTACTTTCAGTCACAACGAAAAAGAGTTAACTATGCGTTTGATTAATACAATAAAGCTTAGTCTAGTTCTCATCGGTTGCATATCCACACAAGTAGCGGCCAAAGATTATTTTATAGAAAATAAACAAGCTTTTAATGATATCGCAGCTAATCTAGTTGCTGGCGACAAAGTAGTACTTAAAAATGGTACTTGGTCCGACTTCGAAATTTTACTTGAAGGCCAAGGTACAAAAAACTCTCCTATTATATTAACCGCTGAAACTAACGGAAAAGTAATTCTATCAGGTCAATCTAATCTAAGACTTGCAGGTAAATACCTTGAAGCTTCTGGTTTAGTATTTAAAAACGGCTACACACCGAGCTCAGCTGTAATAGAATTTCGTAAAAATAAAAATGAATTAGCCTACAATTCACGAGTTACTCAAACAGTAATCGATAATTACAGTAATCCAGACAAACGAGAGTCTGATTATTGGGTTGCCTTATATGGACAACATAACCGCTTTGATCATAGTCATTTAGTTGGCAAACGAAATAAAGGTGTGACAGTTGCTGTTCGTTTAAACACTAAAGCAAGCCAGGAAAACTATCATCGTATAGATAACAACTATTTTGGCTACCGTCCAACTTTTGGTTCTAACGGTGGTGAAACCCTGCGTATTGGCACAAGCCATTACTCACTAACTGATTCGCATACATTGGTTGAAAATAATTACTTTGAACGTACCAATGGTGAAGTCGAAATTGTTTCGGTTAAGTCAGGTAAAAACATCCTTCGTAATAACGTATTTTATGAAGCGCGCGGTACATTAACGCTGCGCCATGGTAACGGCAATCTTATAGAAGAAAATATCTTCATTGGTAATGGTGTTGATCACACAGGTGGTATCCGCGTTATCAATAAAGATCAAATTGTAAGAAATAACTACCTACAAGGCCTAACAGGCTATCGTTTTGGCAGTGGTTTTACTGTAATGAACGGCGTACCAAATTCATCTATTAATCGTTATCACCAAGTAGAAAATGCGACGATTGAAAACAACACATTTATAAATGTGCGTCATATTCAACTTGCTGCAGGTAGCGATGCTGAGCGTAGCGCAGCCCCAAAAAATAGCGTAATGAAAAACAACTTAATCATAAACCAAGATGGTGAACAGCCATTTACAACATTCGACGATGTAAGTGGGTTAGTATTAAGTAACAACATTGCAGATACAAAAGTGCTTTCTGAGCTAACGTACGGTGTAAAAAAAGAAAAAATCACGCTTGAAAAAGCAAGTAATGGTCTACTTTACCCAACCTCTAAAAGTTTAAATGTAGGTGCAAAGCGCGATTTAAAAGTACTTAAAAAAGAAGATACCGGTGTTAGTTGGTATGCAAAAGTACCTGCTTTAGTTGATTTTGATTCTGGTAAGACACATTCTGTTAAAGCTGATGTAAGTGCATTACTAGATGCTATTGATAATGCAGAGTCGGGCGATGTTCTAGAACTAGCGCCTGGCCAGTATGATGTGTCTAAACTGGTTAAAATTGATAAAACGTTGACAATTAAAGCAAAGCAGAACACAAAGTCTAAACTTACTTTTCAACGCTCTACCTTGTTTGAAATACATGATGGCGGCAGCTTAAAACTAGATGGTTTATCAATTTCAGGTGAAAACGCGCCAGATGCAATAGGTAACAGCATTGTTCGTACGCAAAAATGGGGTATGGTTGATAATTACCGCTTTGTAATGACCAACTCAGAGTTAAATGCTTTAGATATTAATCATTCATTCCATTTCTTTATCACTGGTAAAGGTGCAATGGCTGACGAAATTATTGTTACAGGTAATACCTTTAATACAGTAACAGGTGACATTTTACGTCTAAATACTGAAATTGAAGACTTAGGTGTTTATAACGCGGAATACGTTATTGTAAATGATAATACATTTAATGATGTAAAAGGCGGCATAGTTAAGCTTTACCGTGGTGGCACTGATGAAAGTACATTTGGCCCTCATTTTGAAATGACAAATAACACGCTTAATAACGTTGGCCTTGGTAAGCGTAACAAAGAGCAAGCGAGCATTTATGTTCACGGTGTTCAGGTTACTAATATCAAAGATAATAAATTTGTTAAATCTGCTCCTATTATCGTAGAGCACACAGTAGGCGAGCCTAAAACTGAAATCTCAGGAAATACATTTGATGCAACTAAAGCACCAAGTGTTAAAGAGTTAAGAGTTAAAGGCCCGCACACGGCAGTATTAAAAAATAACAACGTTTTAAATAAGGCAGGGTAAATACTATGTACTTATTAAAATGCCAAACACGTTTTAAAATAGCTGCTGTAGCTGCAATTACATTACTTACATCATTGGGGGCGCATGCAGCGCACCCAAACTTAGTGATTACTACTGATGATGTTAAGCAAATGCGCCAAGCAATTAGTAGCAACGGTAGCACAAAGTTTGCTACTGCGTTTGAATCGCTAAAAGCGCAAGTAGATGAACAAATTGCACAGCCTATCACTGTACCCGTTCCAAAAGATGGCGGTGGTGGTTATACACATGAGCGCCATAAGAAGAATTATCAACTTATGTACAACGCGGGCATTATTTATCAATTAAGCCAAGATGATAAATACGCAAACTATGTACGTGATATGTTGCTTGAGTATGCAAAATTATACCCAACGCTTGGTCTGCATCCAAAACGTAAAATGGACTCGCAAAATCCAGGTAAGTTTTTTTGGCAAAGCCTAAATGAAGCAATGTGGCTTGTGTACACAATACAAGCTTATGATCTAATTCATGACTCGTTGAATGCCGATAATATTAAAACAATCGAGAATGACTTACTCCGTCCTGTTTCGTTGTTCACATCTGTAGGCCAACCGTCTACATTTAATAAAGTACATAACCATGGAACATGGGCAACAGCGGGTGTTGGCATGGCAGGGTATGTATTAGGCGAACCTGAGTGGGTAGAAAAATCATTATACGATTTAGAAAAGTCGGGTAAGGGTGGCTTTATTAAGCAGCTAGAGATGCTGTTTTCACCACAAGGTTACTATAACGAAGGTCCTTACTATCAACGCTTTGCACTATTACCATTTGTAACGTTTGCTAAAGCGATTGAAAACAACGAACCACAACGAAAAATCTTTGAATATCGCGATGGCATATTATTAAAAGCGATTGATACGACGATTCAACTTAGCTACAACGGTTTGTTCTTCCCAATTAACGATGCAATAAAAAGTAAAGGCATCGATACCATTGAGTTAGTAAATGGGGTAACGGCAGCGTATGGCTTAACCAACGATGCAGGTTATTTAGATATTGCTAAGCAACAAGACCAAATAATTCTCTCTGGTGATGGGCTAAAAGTAGCTCAAGCACTTGATAACAACATGGCAAAACCTTATTCGTTTAAATCCGTTGCCTTCGGTGATGGTAATGACGGTAAACAAGGTGCTCTAGTTGTAATGAGAACGCAGGTAGGTGGCGATCAAGCGCTACTGTTTAAACCTGCTGCACAAGGTTTGGGCCATGGTCATTTTGATAAATTAACATGGCAGTTTTACGACCACGGAAATGAAATTGTATCTGATTATGGCGCAGCACGTTTTTTAAATGTAGAAGCTAAATACGGCGGTCGTTATTTACCTGAAAACGAAACTTACGCTAAACACACTGTTGCGCACAATACGGTAGTGGTTGACGAAACAACGCATTTTAATGCAAATGTTGAAGTAGGAAATAGTAATTACCCTACACTTAACTTTTTCGAAACAAATGAATACGGCACGGTTTCAAGCGGCGAAATAAGCACAGCTTATAAAGGCGTAGATCTTGAGCGTACGCTTGCACTTATTAACTTACCTGAACTACAAAGCACAGTTGCACTTGAAATATTTGATGTTGCTGCAAATAAAGCGCATCAGCTTGACCTGCCTTTGCACTATAAAGGTCAGCTTATCGATACCAGCTTTGAGTTAAAAGCAAATGCAGCACAGCTGTCTGCGCTAGGTACTAAAAATGGCTACCAACATTTATGGCTTAAAGCTCAAGCGCAACCTCAAAGTGGTTTAGCTAAAGTAACGTGGCTAAACGAAAATGGTCGTTTTTATACGCAAACGAGCTTGGTTAAAGGTGATGAGTCTTTCTTGTTTACTCAAATAGGCGCAAATGACCCTCACTTTAATTTACGCAACGAAAATGGTTTTATTCGTCGTGTTGAGGGGCAAAAGCAACATAAGTTTATATCTGTATTAGAGCCACATGGTGAGTACAACCCAAGTAAAGAATATACCCTAGAAGCTGTTAGTCGAGTTACAAAGCTTGAATATAGTCAGCAGGGCGATTTAACACTTGTTGAACTTGATATTAAAGGCAACTCATATTTAGTGGCAATTAATAAAGCACAAACATCAGCTAAAAACACATTCAATTATCAAAATAAAGAGTTCACTTTAAATGGCCGATTAGGCGTTTATATGATGAACAATAATCAGGAGTAAATAGGATGCAAAAGCAAAGCGCAAACTTTTCATTTGGTAACGAGACCGAAATAGAAGACTTAGGAAATGGTCTAAAACGTCAAATGCTAGGTTATAACGAAGAGCTAATGGCTGTTAAAATTTGGTTTGAGAAAGGGGCTATTGGTTATAACCATGCTCACAGACATTCTCAAGTAACGTATGTTGTTGAAGGTGAGTTTCACTTTAACATTGATGGCGTAACTAAAATCTTAAAACCGGGTGATAGCTGCTTAATCCCACCATTTGCTGATCATGGAGCTACCTGCCCAACAGGCGGAATCCTGATTGATACTTTTAGCCCAGCGCGTGAAGACTTTCTTGAGGATTAATTATGCAACTTAAAGGCTTACGTTGGTGGGTTATAGCGCTAATAGCGCTAGCTACCATTATTAACTATATCGACCGCCAAGCACTTAGTGTGCTTTGGCCGGACATTGTTGAAGATTTATTTCCTGATGAATCAGCGCTAGAACGCAAACAAATATACGCTAATATTTCTATTGTGTTTGTATTTGCTTATGCATTTGGTCAGGCAATCTTTGGTAAAATATTTGACTGGGTGGGCACACGCTTCGGTTTTGTACTATCAATAGGTGTTTGGTCTATTGCAACCGTTGCGCATGCATTTGCACAAGGTGTACTTAGTCTTAGTATTTTTCGCGCAATCTTAGGTGTAGCAGAAGCCGGTAACTGGCCTGGTGCAGCTAAAGGTAACGCAGAATGGTTCCCTACTAAAGAACGTGCTTTAGCACAGGGTATTTTTAACTCTGGCGCCGCAATTGGTGGCATTATTGCTATTCCTTTAATTGCTTATTTAACTATCTACTTTAGCTGGCAAATGGTGTTTGTTTTTGTTGGTGCATTAGGTTTCCTTTGGTTAGTTCCATGGTTAATTTTAGTTAAAGCACCGCCTAGCTCACATCCTTGGCTTACTGCCGAAGAACGTGAATATATCTTAACGGGTCAAAGACGTGTTGATGACAACGGTGATGTAACTGGTGAAGACGAAGAGGAATATAACCCTACAACTGCTGAGTTACTTTCTCGTAAGCAAAGCTGGGGTGTAATCATTGCCTCTGCCGCAATTGACCCAATTTGGTGGTTATTTGTTTTTTGGATCCCTATTTACCTAAATGAAGTATACGGTATGGATGTTAAATCTATTGGTATATACGGTTGGGTACCTTATGTTGGCGCTATGTTTGGTGCTTGGTTTGGTGGTTTATTGGCTCAAAATCGACTCAAAGCAGGTTGGAATACAGACAAAACACGTAAGCTTACTATTACGCTGGGTTGTTTAATTATGTTACCAGCGCTACTTGCAATGGCAAATCCAGGCGGACCAACAACAGCGGTACTAATTATGGCTGTTATCTTATTTGGTTTTCAAACTGCAATTGGTAACGTGCAAACACTACCAAGTGATTTGTTAGGTAAAAA
The DNA here is from genome assembly GCF_014163835.1 of Pseudoalteromonas sp. SR43-5. Classification (NCBI taxonomy): domain Bacteria; kingdom Pseudomonadati; phylum Pseudomonadota; class Gammaproteobacteria; order Alteromonadales; family Pseudoalteromonadaceae; genus Pseudoalteromonas; species Pseudoalteromonas sp. SR43-5. Next base: position 14,440 of record NZ_JACJEA010000008.1, on the reverse strand, counting down.
AGCAGTGGGTACATTATCAGGTTTTTCTGGTATGGCGGCAAAGCTTGGTGCTGTAGGTCTTACATCGCTAGTACCTTTTCTTACTGCTGATGGTAACTACACACCAGCATTTGTAATTGGTGCTTCTTTAGCCATCATTGCAATGGCAGCTGTTTGGATTTTAATTCCAAAAATAGAACCTCTTAAAAAGCCTCAATAATCTAGATAATAACTGCTATGCCAACATATTTTGTATATGTGCATAGCAGTTAACTACATAGGGTAACTTCCAAGATGAAAAATATTTACTTTATCGGTGAATGCATGGTCGAGCTTAGAGCTATGAGCGCGGCAACACTGCACCAATCATTTGCAGGCGATGTTTATAATTCTGCAGTGTATTTAAAACGTTGCTTCCCGCAGGTTACTACTTCGGTTGTTACGGCTTTAGGTCAAGATAATTTAAGTAAAAAAATGCTAGAACGCTTTGAGAGTGAACAAATAAATACGCAACTTGTATTTGCTCACGACACCAAAGTACCTGGTATGTACTACATAGAAACTGATGAGCATGGTGAGCGTAGCTTTATTTATTGGCGCAATGATTCTGCAGCTAAAAAGGTTGTTGATTTTTTAGATGCTGATGCACTCGAGCAGCTTAGCCAAGGTGATATGTTTTTCTTTTCAGGGATTTCATTAGCAATAATTGAAGAAAGTGCACGTGAAGACTTTTGGAAAGTTGTAAAGCAGCTTAAAGATGCTGGGGTTAAAATCGTTTTTGATCCTAACTACAGAGCACGTTTGTGGAATAGTGTAGAGGAAACAAAAGAGCAGTATCATTTAGCCTTTACGTTTGCAGATATTACCCTACCAGGCGTTGAAGATTTAACAACACTTTATGGCGTTCATAGCGTAGAAGCAGTTGTTGAATATTTAAAGCCTTACCAAATTGAAGAAATTGTTGTTAAAAATGGCCCTGAATCGGTAGTGACAAAAGAGGGCGATACGCTTCAAAGCCACACTATTGTACCGGTCAAAAACGTTGTAGATACAACATCAGCAGGCGATGCCTTTAACGGTGTTTACTTAGGTGCACGTTTATCTGATAAATCAATTTCAAGTGCCGTGCAACTTGCTGCAAAAGCGGCAGGGACTGTTATACAGCAACCAGGTGCTATTGCTCCAAAAGATATATTTCAGCTAGCAATGGCTGAAGCTGGCATGTGATACCAATTTTATTAAAAACATGATCACCTTAGCGTATTAAATAACTCACTAACTACGTTAAAAATTATTTATATAGAGCAACTATGTATCATAATTTTAGCCTTGTTATTGAGCTATTTTCTTGTCGCTATAATAGCTCATTAATTTAATGCAATTGGTATAACAAAATAATTAAACATTAAAGGCCGCTATACCTCGGCCGCATTACTTTTTATAAAGGAACAACGTTATGACTCGCTTTTCTGAACTTATGGCAGGACAAACACTGCTACCTATAATTCAAGCAGATACTCCAGAGCAAGGTGTTCAAATAGCGAAAGCTATGGCCAATGCTGGGCTTACTTTAGTTGAAGTAGTGCTAAGAACAGAGGCATCAATAGAGGCATTAAAAGCTATTAAAGCACAGGTGCCTGAGCTAAAAGTAGGTGCGGGAACAGTCATCAATACTGATATTTTGGAGCAAGCACTTGAAGCGGGTTCTGATTTTATTGTAACCCCAGCGGTGTCTCCTACGTTACTTGAAGCACTTGCTAAATGTAATGTGCCGGTACTTCCTGGTGTATCAAACACCGGTGATATTTTAATGGCGCTTGAGTATGGCTTTGAAGAGCAAAAATTATTCCCAGCATCGCTTGCCGGTGGCGCTCCTTTTGTGTCAGCTGTGTCGTCAGTATTTAGAGCAGTCAGCTTTTGTCCTACAGGTGGCGTTAGCGAAAGTAACAAAATGGACTATCTTTCTTTAAATAATGTATTCGCCGTTGGCGGTACTTGGATAGCGAAAAAAGAATGGGTTGAACAAGAAAATTGGCAAGCAATTACTGATTCTTGTATCCAGGCTTTAAAATAGAAAGGATTTCATAAATGAATTATTTAGCCCCAACAATACTACCAGGCGTAATCGTTGGCGACGAAGTAAGTGCTGTGTACGAGCATGCACGTACTAATCAATATGCGTTGCCAGCGGTAAATGTTGTTAGCACAACATCTATTAATGCGACGCTAGAAGCTGCTAAAAAGAAAAACTCGCCCGTTATTATTCAGCTTTCTAATGGTGGAGCACAATTTTTTTGTGGTAAAAGCTTATCTTTACCAGAGCAACAATCAGCTGTGCTTGGGGCGGTAAGTGCTGCAAGATATGTACATTCAGTGGCAGCACATTATGAAGTAGCAGTGATGCTTCACACTGATCACGCAGCTAAAAAGCTACTACCTTGGATTGATGGTTTGCTTGATGAAGGTGAAAGACACTTTGAACTGACTGGCAAACCATTGTTTAGCTCACATATGATTGATCTGTCAGAAGAGCCTTTAGAAGAAAATATCGAAATTTGTGAACGTTACTTAACGCGTATGGCAAAAATAGGTATGACGCTTGAAATTGAGCTTGGTTGCACGGGTGGCGAAGAAGACGGTGTTGATAACTCACACCTAGATAGTTCTGCTTTATATACTCAGCCTGAAGATGTTGCATTTGCTTACGAACGCTTAAGTCGTATTAGCCCTAACTTTATAATTGCAGCCTCTTTTGGCAATGTTCATGGTGTATATAAACCGGGTAACGTTGTCCTTACGCCAACTATTTTAAAAGATTCACAAGCTTACGTATCAGAAAAATTTAATCTACCAAGTAACTCAATTAACTTTGTTTTTCATGGTGGTAGTGGCTCTGAGTACAGTAAAATTGCAGAGTCTTTAACGTATGGCGTAGTGAAGATGAATATTGATACCGATACGCAGTGGGCGTGTTGGACAGGTATTTTAGATTACTACAAAGACAAGCAAGCATACCTACAAGGGCAAATTGGTAACCCTGACGGGGATGATAAGCCAAACAAGAAATACTATGACCCTCGTGTATGGTTGCGTCATTCAGAGCAAAGTATGGTTGCAAGGCTAGAGCAATGCTTTGACGATCTAAATTGTGTAAACAGGTATAGCGCATGAAAAGATTAAATACAGTATTGAAAGAAGACGGTGTAGATACCGATCTTATTTTACTTATTCGCACAATTTTAGCGACCAGTAAAGAAATTGCTTTTCGAGTAAGCCAAGGTGAATTAGCCGGTGTTTTAGGCTCAACTTTGAATGAAAACGTTCAAGGTGAAGTTCAAAAAAAGCTTGATGTAATCGCAAACCAACTACTTAAAGACATCCTACTTGATGATAGCAGTGTACGATCTGTTGCATCAGAGGAAGAAGATCATGCGGTAGGCGGCCACCCTGAAGGTAAGTTTATTGTTGCTTTTGACCCGTTAGATGGCTCTTCTAATATTGATGTTAATGGGCAAATAGGCACTATATTTACTATTTACTTAGCCCGTGATGATGTTCCTTTTGATAGCGACGAGCAATTTAGTCAGCCCGGTGTGAATCAAGTATGTGCAGGCTATGTGTTATACGGCCCTTCATCATTACTTGTAATGAGTACTGGCGGTCCTACGCGTTGTTATACGTTAGATTCAACACATGGCGGTTACTTACTGACAAACAAGCAGTTAAGTGTGCCAGAACAAAGTCGCGAATTTGCCGTAAATATGGCTAACTATCGTTACTGGGACGAACCAACACAAGTGTATTTTGATAAATTGCTATACACCTGTGAAAGCTTTGAAAAAAGCTCAATGCGTTGGAATGCAGCGATGGTAGGTGACGTTCATCGTATTTTATGCCGAGGCGGGTTATTTTTGTATCCACAAGATAAACGCAGTGGTAACGACAACGGAAAAATAAGACTGCTTTATGAAGCAAACCCGTTAGCATTTTTAGTTGAAAACGCAGGTGGTAAAGCAACCTCTAGAGGAACGCGAATTTTAGATATTGCGCCAACTAGCTTGCACCAGCGTGTGCCTGTTGCTTTGGGTTCAAATGAGCCTGTAGAGTTTTATAATAACGCCATGTTATAAACAGCACCCAAAAAAAGGGGTAAGAAAATTGCCCCTTTTTACCTTTAATTTTATTCTCTTTGTAAATCATACTCTTTATACAAACTCATTTTTTTCTTATTGTCTTCAAATAAGAATACTTCACATATATTTAATAATATTACCTTCTAAACCCTATATAAAACTAAGTTTTTACTATAAGGCTATGTATCTTCAACGTTATTTTTCACAATTGAATTCAATTTTTAACCAACAATAAAAGCCCAAGGTTAACTTGGTGTTTATTTATTGTTATTTAATTAGGTGGGGATAGTGGAAAAACTTATTTTATTGTGGTTATATTACCAAGTTGGTTAACAATTTATTTGCAATTTAAATGAATTTGGTAATAAACACATGATTTATTTGGTAACACACACAATAGATAGCCAAATATTAAAACTATAAATTTGGAGAATAGAGCCACCATGAAATTCAAACATTTTGCGCTATGCGCTATTGCAGCAGCAATCGTTGGTTGTGACACAAACTCAAACAACAATGACAACAACTTGGGCTCTATTGCTCTTAGTGGAACTGTTACAAGCGGACAAACATTAACAGCTGAAGTTAGTGACCCTGATGGTATCTCAGGTGACGTGACTTACTACTGGTATGCAGATGGTGAGGCAATTGCTGGTGCAAATAGCGCTTCATTTACATTGACTGACGATCAGATAGGGTTATCAATTACAGTTCAAGGGCTTTATACCGATGATGGCGGTATTAATGAATCGCATATTACAGAACCAACCGCAGATGTTGCCGCAATCGCATTTCCTGCAAGTTTAACTATTACAGGTGACGCGCTAGTTGGTTCGCAACTAACAGCTAATGTAGCTGACGACAATGGCTTTGATGGCGATACAGTAACTTATAAATGGTTTGCAGATGACGTAGAAATTGCTGATGAAGCACTTTCAACGCTCACGTTAACAGACGCACAGTTTGGTACAGTTATTACAGTTAGTGCATCTTTTGAAGATAGCCGTGGGTTTAACGAGTCTGTAACTTCAGCCGGTACAGAGGTTGTCGCACGAACAAACTCAGAAGGCGAAGTTACAATTAGCGGCACGCCAACTGTTGGAAATACTTTAACAGCAGAAATTAATGATACCGATGGGGCGACAGGAGATATCACTTATCAATGGCTTGCTGACGCACAAGAGATAGATGGCGCAATAGAGAGCACCTTTACAGTTGATGCATCACTTTTAGGTCAAAAGGTAAGTGTTCAGGTTGCTTATACAGATGATAATGGGTTTATCGAGGATAATACATCAGAGGAAACAATTGCTGTTTCTGCTGTTGCGGTTGACGAAGCCGGTAGCGTAGCCATTATGGGTGTAGTGCCTTATTTAACAAATGGCGAGTTAACCGCTGAGATAACTGATAACAACGGCGTTGAAGAGGCTAACGTTACTTATACTTGGTCTGCTGATGGCGTTGAAATAGCTGGGAGCAATAGTAAAACATTTACACCTTCTGATTACGCTGGCTCAATAATGTCAGTAAAAGCCACGTATACAGATAATGATGGCTTTGCGAGTGAGGTTACAAACTCACTTGATACATTGGTTTACACACAATTAGTTAGTAACCCTGAAGCACTCCTTGGTGCTATAAGTGGCGGTTTAGCTGACGGTGATGTTATTGGTTTAAACACGGGTGTTTATGCTGATATGGACGCAATTTTATTAACCAGTGCAGTCACGCTTCGCGCTGTAGAAGGTCAAACTCCTGTACTTAGTGGTGAAGTATGTGTGCATGTAGCTGCTGGAGTAGATGGCGCTGGGTTAACAGGGCTTACCTTTAAGAATATAGATACTAAAGCGGGTGCATTTTGTGAAACCGAAGAAGGTGCTGTTATTTACTCAGAAGGGGATAACTTTACTTTTTCGCAAAACACGATGGATGGAGAAGAAGCAACGCTAAACAACTCTACTTATCATTGGTTAATGCTAAAAGGTAAAGGCGCTTTAATCGAACGTAATACATTTTCTAATCGTAATTTTGCTGAAAATGGCTCCGTGATTAAAATGGCATCTGCAAGCTCGGATCACGTTATTGAATATAACTTGTTTAGTGGCACTAGTAGCAATCCAAACTTTGACAATTCTAGCTTACATTTAATTAATGTTGGCAGTACAACGGCTAGTGGTGCAGCTGATAACGCAAACTTTACTATTCAATACAACCGAGTAGAAAACTTTGTAACAGGTCGTCGTTTAATGCGAGTGCAAACATCGGGTGCAACCATCAAAGGCAATACAATCGTAAATCCTAATGGTGGTATTTCACTAGAAGATGGTGGCTTCAACAGTGTTACAGATAACATTATTATTCGAACTACCGATATTGCAAGCTCTGATGATCGCCCAGCGGGTATATTAATCACACCACTTGGTCACACTGTGAGTAACAACTACATTGCAGGTATTCGTTCTGGCAATAAAGAAGCGGGCGGTATTGTATTTACGGCAAATCCATTTTCGCAAGCTGACGGCGGTGTGCCAAACTCGGGTAACCAAGCTGTACTTGATGCGGCTGGCGACTTTACACTAAATGTAACAAACAATACGGTTTTGAATTCACAGCAACCTATTGTATTTAGTACGGAAATAGGCCCTAAAGCACCAACAAGTGATTGTGATGAGTTAACCGCAGCGAATGCGCCGGTACTCTATGGGCTGACCAAAAATGCGTTTGTTATAAACTTTAATGGAAATTTAATTGCAAACGGTTTAGGTGATCAAACAGACGCAGATACAATAAGCAGCAGTGCTAAAACTCAAGGCCTATTTTACCCAAATACACTTGATAGTGACCATGCTTTTGAATATGACTGTGACTTAATTAATCATGATAGTTCGGTGCTAAGTAACAACTTTGGTTATATGGATAGTCGAGTATCAGGCGATGCAAGCGGTGACTGGGTTGAAATTAGAAAACTAAATGGTAATGGCGCATTCGATACTGATGGTGCAATTGACCAAGACCCAGCAAATAACGGTAAAGAAGTGCTTGAGTACGTTACAGCAGCAAGTACGTTATTAGAAACTGACCCTGCAGGCCTTCAGGCAGAGGCAGGTGCTAAAGGTCTTCATTATATTCAATCATCTGAAGTCGGTGTTGGATCTACATGGAAAATACAAAACGATTAAGTAACCAATTAATCAGTTAACTTTTAAAAGCCCCAAATTTGGGGCTTTTTTATTATTTATTAATAATCACCACACTTTTCTCAACCTACATTACCCATTTATCGACTAGTTTAGAGCTGTTTATATTCTAGCAAAAAACCTGCCTGACCTACTGGTAATGCCGTTAAGTTAAAATTGGTATACCTTATGGTAATATTAAAGCGTCAAATTGGTTGATCATCGTGCTGGGTTTAAGTATATTAATATCAAAGGTCACATAAAATATACATCAGCATAACAAGCTAACACACTAAAATCACACAACAACAACCAGCGGAGAATTCAAATGTCGTTGAAGTCACGAGATAACAATAATTCTACAACAGGGCAGTTTGCAATGCGCCCAGTTGCAAAATGGGTAAGAACAGCGGTCATCGCAGGTATGGCAAGTTCTTGCGTATTTACAGCAAGCGCACAGGAAGATCAGGGAAAAGCGACAGAAGTTGAAGAAGACGTTGAAATAATTAGTGTTACAGGTACACGTAGAACGATACAAGATCAAATAGCAATTAAACGTGAAGCAACAACGGTAGTTGATGGCCTGTCATCTGAAGATATTGGTGATTTACCAGCACTGTCAATCGGTGAAGCACTAGAATCAATTACAGGTGCTGCATCTCACCGTGAAAACGGTGGTGCTACAGAAATCACTATCCGTGGTCTTGGTCCATTTTTAAGTGCAACACACATTAATGGTCGTGAAGCGACTAATGGTAGTGGTGACCGCTCAGTTAACTTTTCGCAGTTCCCTTCTGAACTTGTAAAAAAAGTAGCGATATATAAAACGCAAGATGCCTCAATGATTGAAGGTGGTGTTGCAGGTGTTATTGCACTTGAAACTATAACTCCACTTGATTTTGGCAAACAACGTGTATCAGCTGAGGTTAAATTAAATTACAACCCAGACGAAGGTAATGTAGATAACTCGCTGCAAAGTGACGCGGGTTACCGTGGCACGTTTAGTTATGTTGATCAGTTTGAATTTGATAACGGCCAAGCCGTTGGTGTGTCTTTTGGTGTGCAGCGCCAAGAAATTAGTCAACCAGAGGCTGAATACAGAAGCTCTAGCCCATCAGGTTCTTCATTATGGGCATGTTTAAACGATCCGACTAATACCAATGAAGGTTTTTATCGCAGCAGCGCAGGCGACTGTGAAGACCAAGTTAATGGCAGTAGTAACCAAGGTTACGATACAGAAATTGATCCAGAAACAGGTAAAGCAGTAAGTGATGGGACTCCTTATGCTTGGACTGGCAGTAGCCGAAGCTTTCGTCAAAACGAGACATCTGATGAACGTGATGCAGTATTTTTTGCACTGCAATACCAACCGTCAGCTGATTGGGATGTTAACTTTGATGCACAAATTTCAGATAGAACACAACAAGAAGCACGCCACGATTTAATCTTTTTACAAAAACGTGCAACACCAGGTGTAACCGGTCCAACACTTGTAACTAACGATGTAGGCGGTATTTTACATTGGGAAGGTGAAGAGCGTATTGAATCAGCGGGTGAGCAATTTTCTCGTGAAGAAAACTACCAAGGTTACGGCATAAATATAGAACATACAGTTACCGATAGATTAACTGTTGACTTAGATTTAGCGTATTCAAAAACTGAACGTGAAGAACTTCAAATATCTAACCGTGGTAGAACATCAGGTCGCAATTTCTTTTCTTGGGATATGGGCGATGAAATTCCTCATTTCACACTGACAGATTTTGACGTAACAGATATTTCAAACTTTACAGATAGCCTAAGAACACGACTTGACCGTGAAAATGTTCGTGAAAACGAAGTTATCTCAGCGCGACTAGATTTTGACTATGCGCTAGATGGCAACGTTTTCACCAGTATTCAAGGCGGCATTAGAACATCTGAAATGACCTTCCTACAGTATGGTGGTAGCCAAGGTAACGGTTCAAGAAACGAATTTACACTAGACTCTGGTACTGAAGCGCTTGACGTATTACAAGGTTGTCAAATCGATTTCCCTGAATCAGGCTTTTTATCGAGTGTATCTGATGGTGATATCGTAACAAATATTGATAGCGACGGTAACGTTGTAGCTAGCGGTACAGGTTCATCATGGGCTACATACGACAACGTATGTTTCTCACAAGCTGTAGCTGGTTCTAACGCTGATGGTGTGTTTGCTTACCCAGAAGTGGAATATGAAAATGCAGGTACAATTGATGTAACAGAAAAAACAACATCAGTGTACTTAATGGCTAATTACGATACAGAAATGTTTGGTAAATTCATTCGCGGTAACTTTGGTCTTCGTATTGTAGACACAGATGTAACTTCGATTGGTTTTAGAAATAGCTTTGATGTTGTAACAAGTGATACCGGTGTACTGTCTCTAGTTGAGTCTGATAACGGTTCACTGGATAAAATAAAAAGTGGTGGCGATTACACTAAGTATTTACCAAGCTTTAACCTAGTTATTGATTACAGCGAAGATATTTTATTCCGAGCAGGTATATACCGTGGTATGTCACGCGCAAATCCATCTAATTTAGGTTATAGCCGTACATTCCAAGAAGATACAGAAGGTACAGCAACATCAATTAGCGATTTATTAGTGGGTGTAAATGGCTCTGGTAACCCGGACACTCAACCGCTTATGTCGTGGAACTACGATGCTGCGTTTGAATGGTACCCTAACGAAGATTCAATCTTAGCGTTAAGCTTATACTACAAACAGTTCAACGGTGGTTTTCAACAACAAACAGTAATTGAAGAGTTTACTGTTGCCGGTGAAACTGTTTCACTACCAATCACCAACTCTGTTACATCAGACGAGGACAGTGAAATACTAGGCCTAGAAGCTTCATTTTCTTACCGCTGGGATAATGGCATCGGTATGAAATTTGGTTACAACTATGCAGACACTGACTTTGAGTTCCAAGATAGCTTATACGGCGATACGTTTGTTACTGATGTAGACGGTAATACTACACAATTAACTGACGGTATTGTTGAGTCGGCTTCAGTACCTGGCTTCTCAAAGCATGTATTTAGCAGCCAGCTGTACTACCAAATTGGTGGGTTTGATACTGCCGTTATTTACAAATATCGTAGTGAGTATTTCCAACCATATACTACAAATGGTACTCGACTTCGTTATGTTGATTCTGTAGGCGTATGGGAAATGCGCGCATCATACAAAATTGATGAGCACTTTAGAGTTAAAGCAGAAGCAATTAACTTGTTCAGCGCACCTAAATCACAAGATTTCTTTGTTGAAGGAAACTTAGGTGAAGTGAATGACTACGGCCCACGCTTATTCTTAGGTTTAAGCTACAAGCTGTAATAATAGTTAAACATTAAATCTCATTAAAAAGGCGGTTTTACCGCCTTTTTTTGATCCCTAAATTCTTCAATTTTATATTTTCAATAACGCTAATAAATAGTACTCAACACAGTTCGCTTTCTAATAACGCTTCTTGACTGAAAAAATAAATTGGTTAACCAATAATGCCATTTATTAAGTGCGTACAACATCATCGGTTTCTCTTGCCAAAATTATTTCATTTTTAAAACACTAACTCTTTTAACCCTTGTAATTGATAGCTCAATTTCTAATTAAATTTAAAATCAATAAATAACATGAACTTAAAATCTACTTTATGATTTTAATTTAAAGGTTAGGTAGGTTTTTCTATTTTGGTAATAACATATTGCATAATATTTGATCTAAATTCATTACCAAAAGGTTGACCTTTTTATGGTTGGGTGTAAATATAAAGTTAAGGGTTTGTAATAATTAAGGGCTTTTAATAAAAACAATAAAGTAGCTGGTTAAACATAGCATTTCACACACACAGGAAAAAAACTATGAGTCACAAGTTATCTAAAATTACACTGGCAGTTATATCGGCAACCGCACTTGGTATGTCTTTGTCTACACAGGCGCAAGAAGCTCCAAAAAAAGCTGCAGACGATCTTGAGGTTATTGAGGTTTCAGGCATTCGACAATCGCTTACAAATGCGCTTGCACAAAAGCGTTCAGCAGATAGCCTTGTTGAGATTATTGAGGCTGTCGATATTGGTAAGCTACCAGATCAAAACCTCGCAGAAGTACTTGAAAATGTAACGGGGATTCAAATTACCCGTGAAGCAGGGGTAGGTACGGGCGTTCAAATTCGTGGTACCAATGCTAATCGTACAGAAGTGAACGGCGTATCAACAGTTGGCTCTGGGTCTGGGCGAAGTGGCATTAGTTTTGAAGATGTATCAGCTGCAATCATCTCCGGTGTAGAAGTAATTAAGTCACCTGAAGCAAAAACAATCGAAGGCTCTGTGGGCGCAACAATAAACCTTAAAACAATTCGCCCGTTACAGTTAAATGAAACTCTAGGCTCAATTAGAGTACAAGGTGAAGATAGTAGCTTATCAACAGATGGTGTTACTCCTAGGGTATCGGGTGCTTGGGGTGATAACTGGGAGCTTGATTCTGGCGGTAAGTTTGGTGTTGTATTTAGTGGTAGTTACAGTGAGCAAGACGTAACCGCATTTCGTCCTCGTGCTGATAGAGATAATTCGGTAGCCGCTGATAGTGGTGCTGCAAGTGCACAATCGTTTGATTTTCTACCAGTACAATTTTTGATTCAAGATTACGATAATTACGAATACGAGACAAAAAACTTCGCAGGTACATTTGAATATGCACCAAACGATAATATGAAATTCTTTTTTGATGCAGTTGTTAACGATCAAGAGCGCCGCCAAGAAAGCTCAAGAGTACAAGCATCTGGCCTAAGTGATCTTAGAAATGTATCAATACCGAGTGAATTTGAAACAGTTAATTTTGGTTCTCTTGACGGACAAAACCTAGGCAGCATACAAGCGGCCGTAAGAGGCGTTATTCCGGTTGAAGACGGTGGTGGCGATCCTAATTTACGTTTTTCTAGTGATACTAATTCACGCATAACAAAAAGCAAAATATTTAGAATAGGGGGCGAATGGCAAGGCGATAGATTATTTGCAAGTGTTGAAGCCTCAACCTCTCGTTCTGATTCAACTACACCAAGCTTTAATACAACGCTTAATTTTATAAATCCAAATGTCGCTACTAATTCGTCAAATGAAAACGGTACTCCTTTTGAGTATGATCTTACAGGTGATGCACTTACATTTGGTATTGCAACGGGGGAGGCAAACGCACCAACAATGGCTCAATTACTCGACCCTGCAAATGTTGTTCTACGTGACGTAAACCAAGGGCAAGATGAGTCAGAAAATACAGAAGATGCGTTTCGTACAGATTTTACATATTACTTAGATGATGTAATAACGTCAGTCGATTTTGGTTACCGCTACAGTAAAACGAGCAGTATGTCGGATCAAGTTCGCTCTAACGTTGGTTTAAGAAATATGGCTGATAGCCCAACGGGTGATTTATTTGCACAATTATTAACAGCGGGCCCAGATAACTTTAATGATGGTGATGGGCGAGCACTTTATATTCGTGATTTCTTACTTATAAACCCAGAGCTTGCATCCTCTGATCCACAAGCTGTATTAGCAGCACTTAACCAAGCGATTGAAGCTAATAATGCAATAACAGGTTCTGATCGTGGTCCAATAAGTTCACCAACGTCTCAAGTAAATGCGTTTTTTGATATTGAAGAAGAAACACATGCCTTATATGCACAAGCTAATTTTGAGTATGGCATGTTTCGCGGTAACTTTGGCTTACGTTATTTAGAGACTGAAGTTACATCGCTAGGTAACTCTGTTACTCAAGATGGAAGTGGCAACGAACTGGTGACTCAAGTAACGTCAAAAGGTGATTACGATTTCTTTTTACCACGATTTAATTTAGCCGCGAATGTAAGTGAAGATGTGATTGTTCGTCTAGGTTGGTCAAAAGATATCAGACGCCCAGATTTTGATGACCTATCTACATCCGTTACGTTTGGCACCAGCCCTAATAGTGCAGTTTCAATAGGTAACTCAGGCTTAGAGCCAGAAGAAGTAACCTCTTTCGATATATCCACTGATTGGTATTTTGCACCCGCTGCTTTATTAAGTGTGGGGTACTTTCATAAAACACGTAGCGATTTGCACGTTACACAGCAAGTTGACCCATTTGAAGACCCAAATACAGGCTTTCGCGATACAAATGGTCCTGAATGTGAAGGCGGCGGCATATTTAACCCAATTGCTGACATAAACGTATTTGGCCCAGATGCTGGTGTAGGGTTATGTGTACCAACACAAACTACTATTAATGATTCTGGCGAAACAACACAGCAAGGCATCGAGCTTGCAGCTCAATACGACTTATCAAATTTTGAAAAAGAGCTAGGCTGGGCATCAGGTTTTGGTGTTGTTGCTAACTACACCTATCAAGAATTTTCTGGTGGTGAATCATTTGACACCGCAACGAGTCGTGCAAATGCTGTTTTTGCATTAACAACCGGTAACCCGGATGCAGACATCAGTGCTAAGCAATCACTCATTGATCTGTCAGAAAACGCATATAACATCACATTTTACTATGAGAAATACGGTCTATCTGCTCGAGCGCGTTACACGTGGCGCGAAGGGTACCGTTCAACTGACTTTGGTAGCACTTCAAGCTTCCCATGGGGTTTCCCTGTTGTACAAGAAGACAGAGGGCAGCTTAATGCCAGCATAAGTTATGATGTGAACGATCAGCTAAATATCGGTATTGAAGCCGTTAACTTAACTGAGTCAGAAGTTAGCCAGTCTTGTGTAAACGAAGGTGCTTTACTTTGTTTCCAAGGTATTACAGACCGCCGTATTACATTTGGCGCAAGCTATAGATTTTAAAGGTTATAGTTAAATCGAGTCTATAAGTGTGTGTATTTAAAGACGCTAAAAGCAAGCCACCTGGCTTGCTTTTTTTTAACTATAATTAGTTAACATTTACAAAAATGATTTATTCCACTTTGTATTTTACTTATCAATACCGTTACAGCGGCAATGTCTTGCGACACTGCCACCAGTAATTATACCAACCTGCATAAATCTTTGATCAATTTAACGAATTAAATTGCACTATAACGTCGTTAAAAATTTTTTATTTAGAACAACTAGATACAAAAATTTTTGCCTAGTTCTAGCGTAATTTTC
>NZ_JACJEA010000089.1:0-327 GCF_014163835.1 Pseudoalteromonas sp. SR43-5 | reverse complement strand
GGAAGTGGTGTGAGCCATTAAGCTAACTTGTACTAATTACCCGTGAGGCTTAACCATACAACGCCAAACGCGTTTTATGCGACAGTTTAGACAGAAGTTAATATGACTAAAGTAGAAATTACTTAGAAAGACTAAAAAAATATTATCAGATATTTTCCAAATTCAAGAGGTGACTCTTAGCGCGTAGCGTTAAAGTTGAGGCACCTTGCGCAAAGAAAATGGTAGCACTACGTGCTTGTCATTGATTCTTTGCACCTAATTTGCTTGGTGACAATAGCGTTTTGGACCCACCTGACTCCATGCCGAACTCAGTAGTGAAACGAAACA
>NZ_JACJEA010000088.1:0-336 GCF_014163835.1 Pseudoalteromonas sp. SR43-5 | reverse complement strand
GCAAGATGTGGAAGTGGTGTGAGCCATTAAGCTAACTTGTACTAATTACCCGTGAGGCTTAACCATACAACGCCAAACGCGTTTTATGCGACAGTTTAGACAGAAGTTAATATAACTAAAGTAGACATTACTTAGAAAGACTTAAAAAATATTATCAGATATTTTCCAAATTCAAGAGGTGACTCTTAGCGCGTAGCGTTAAAGTTGAGGAACCTTGCGCAAAGAAAATGGTAGCACTACGTGCTTGTCATTGATTCTTTGCACCTAATTTGCTTGGTGACAATAGCGTTTTGGACCCACCTGACTCCATGCCGAACTCAGTAGTGAAACGAAACA
>NZ_JACJEA010000087.1:0-340 GCF_014163835.1 Pseudoalteromonas sp. SR43-5 | reverse complement strand
CGAATTGACTGTGCGTTATTATTTTCACTTTTAAAAAAGTGAAATCAAAACAGCTCAAGGCTGTATCTTTTAATAACATATGGTCACTCAGTTTCAATTGAGACTCTAATTTGTTTGCCTCGCTAATTACCCATAAAGAGTAAGTAGCTTGGCTGTTAGAACTCAATCTGTACGAGTGCCCACACAGATGATTGCTTTATATTGTTAAAGAACGCTTGAGTCGCTTTAGCGTCTCAAGGGATGCGAATAATACACCCTTTATTTTTCGAGTCAACACTTTGTTTTAAACTTTCTTTTTAGAAGATTTAAAACCGAAGTTTTATTTAACTCTCTGAGTAGT
>NZ_JACJEA010000086.1:0-343 GCF_014163835.1 Pseudoalteromonas sp. SR43-5 | reverse complement strand
CCGTGTACGCTTAGTCACTTAACCATACAACCCAAACGGGTCTTTGTTTTGTGACAGTTTAACTTCGCCAGAAGTCAATATTGAATACTAAAGTAGATACCAATCAATCAACGTAAAACGTTAATTAAATGGCACTGAATGGTACTGCTACCATTCTTTTTTTACTTTTGAAAACTCTTGATAAATACAATGTATCTATCAGAATTTTATTATCAGCTTTTTCCAAATTTTTAAAGAGCAAGAGATACAAAAACCTCTCAAAATTAAACACACTCTATTCTCAGGCGGTTAATGGCCCGATAAAGAATATTTATTTTTAAGAAGTAAAAGTGGTGGAGCTAAG
>NZ_JACJEA010000085.1:0-357 GCF_014163835.1 Pseudoalteromonas sp. SR43-5 | reverse complement strand
CTTAGCTCCACCACTTTTACTTCTTAAAAATAAATATTCTTTATCGGGCCATTAACCGCCTGAGAATAGAGTGTGTTTAATTTTGAGAGGTTTTTGTATCTCTTGCTCTTTAAAAATTTGGAAAAGCTGATAATAAAATTCTGATAGATACATTGTATTTATCAAGAGTTTTCAAAAGTAAAAAAAAGAATGGTAGCAGTACCATTCAGTGCCATTTGATTAACTCTTACGAGTTGATTGATTGGTATCTACTTTAGTATTCAATATTAACTTCTGGCGAAGTTAAACTGTCACAAAACAAAGACCCGTTTGGGTTGTATGGTTAAGTGACTAAGCGTACACGGTGGATGCCTTGGC
>NZ_JACJEA010000084.1:0-369 GCF_014163835.1 Pseudoalteromonas sp. SR43-5 | reverse complement strand
AAAAAAGCCCGAATCGTTAGATTCGGGCTTTCTACAATTTGAAGCCTGGTAATGTCCTACTTTCACATAGCAAATGCTACACTATCATCGGCGCTGTTTCGTTTCACTACTGAGTTCGGCATGGAATCAGGTGGGTCCAAAACGCTATTGTCACCAAGCAAATTAGGGCGTTAATACGTATTTCTAAGTATTAACTGAATTTGGAAAATATCTGATAATATTTTTTTAGTCTTTCTAAGTAATTTCTACTTTAGTTATATTAACTTCTGTCTAAACTGTCGCATAAAACGCGTTTGGCGTTGTATGGTTAAGCCTCACGGGTAATTAGTACAAGTTAGCTTAATGGCTCACACCACTTCCACATCTTGC
>NZ_JACJEA010000083.1:0-388 GCF_014163835.1 Pseudoalteromonas sp. SR43-5 | reverse complement strand
CCGTGTACGCTTAGTCACTTAACCATACAACCCAAACGGGTCTTTGTTTTGTGACAGTTTAACTTCGCCAGAAGTCAATATTGAATACTAAAGTAGATACCAATCAATCAACGTAAAACGTTAATCAAATGGCACTGAATGGTACTGCTACCATTCTTTTTTTACTTTTGAAAACTCTTGATAAATACAAAGTATCTATCAGAATTTTATTATCAGCTTTTCCAAATTTTTAAAGAGCATATTAATTAGTTATCCCGAAGGACAAGCACTAATTAACAATCATCTGTGTGGACACTACGAACAAATAAGTTCTAAATCGTATAAGGAGGTGATCCAGCCCCAGGTTCCCCTAGGGCTACCTTGTTACGACTTCACCCCAGTCATGAAT
>NZ_JACJEA010000082.1:0-389 GCF_014163835.1 Pseudoalteromonas sp. SR43-5 | reverse complement strand
AAAAAGTTTTATGTCTTTCGACAGCTCAATGAATTCTGAATTTTTGTTTTTGTTGCCAAAAACGAATTGACTGTGCGTTATTATTTTCACTTTTAAAAAAGTGAAATCAAAACAGCTCAAGGCTGAATCTTTTAATAACATATGGTCACTCAGTTTTCAATTGAGACTCTAATTTGTTTGCCTCGCTACCTAAGTAGCTTGGCTGTTAGAACTCAATCTGTACGAGTGCCCACACAGATGATTGCTTTATATTGTTAAAGAACGTTTGAGTCGCTTTAGCGTCTCAAGGGATGCGAATAATACACCCTTTATTTTTCGAGTCAACACTTTGTTTTAAACTTTCTTTTTAGAAGATTTAAAACCGAAGTTTTATTTAACTCTCTGAGTAG
>NZ_JACJEA010000081.1:0-400 GCF_014163835.1 Pseudoalteromonas sp. SR43-5 | reverse complement strand
ATTCATGACTGGGGTGAAGTCGTAACAAGGTAGCCCTAGGGGAACCTGGGGCTGGATCACCTCCTTATACGATTTAGAACTTATTTGTTCGTAGTGTCCACACAGATGATTGTTAATTAGTGCTTATTCTTCGGAATAACTAATTAATATGCTCTTTAAAAATTTGGAAAAGCTGATAATAAAATTCTGATAGATACATTGTATTTATCAAGAGTTTTCAAAAGTAAAAAAGAATGGTAGCAGTACCATTCAGTGCCATTTGATTGACGTTTTACGTTGATTGATTGGTATCTACTTTAGTATTCAATATTAACTTCTGGCGAAGTTAAACTGTCACAAAACAAAGACCCGTTTGGGTTGTATGGTTAAGTGACTAAGCGTACACGGTGGATGCCTTGGC
>NZ_JACJEA010000080.1:0-468 GCF_014163835.1 Pseudoalteromonas sp. SR43-5 | reverse complement strand
TTTTCCAAATTTTTAAAGAGCAAGAGATACAAAAACCTCTCAAAATTAAACACACTCTATTCTCAGGCGGTTAATGGCCCGATAAAGAATATTTATTTTTAAGAAGTAAAAGTGGTGGAGCTAAGCAGGATCGAACTGCTGACCTCCTGCGTGCAAGGCAGGCGCTCTCCCAGCTGAGCTATAGCCCCACATATGCTGGTACTTACTGTTTTAACCATCTTCTTGATTAGACAAGAAGTGGTGGGTCTGAGTAGATTTGAACTACCGACCTCACCCTTATCAGGGGTGCGCTCTAACCAGCTGAGCTACAGACCCAAAACAATAAGTGTTGTTCTCTTTACAATAACAATCATCTGTGTGGACACTACGAACAAATAAGTTCTAAATCGTATAAGGAGGTGATCCAGCCCCAGGTTCCCCTAGGGCTACCTTGTTACGACTTCACCCCAGTCATGAATCACTCCGTGG